>DAOUFA010000102.1:0-3607 GCA_034430355.1 Dehalococcoidales bacterium | reverse complement strand
TTTTGGGCAAAATTGAGGCGGGCACCCTGAAACCATTTAGTATCCATCATCCGCCGGGCAGGGGTAATAACCGTATCATAGGTTTTTGAAGCCTTAATCTCACCAAATTCCCACATCAACGCCCAAAAATCAGCCAGGTTGCTTATCGACCACTGATGAAGTTCATTGTAGGAGGTAAATTTTGTCCCGTATCGCTCATTAACCAGACCTATAAATCTGGTGATATTGGCATTCTGTTTACGCTCCGCTGACGGTTCCCAAAGGGGCAACTTCATGGTATCTTACCCTCCTTATAATGTCTTGCTCTTTTATCAGGCCTCTGGTTGCCTGACCTCCACACCGGCTAGGCTCTCCAGAGCCTTAACCAATGCCTGGGTACCACTCTTGCCCTCACCCGAGGACTGAAGTGAATAGTACATTTGGTGGATAAGGCTGGTCACCGGAAGCGGGGTTTTCATGGCTGCGGCGGTTTCCGTAATTAGTCTGAGGTCTTTCTGCATTAGGTCAACCATGAACCCTGGGCTGAAATCCCGTTTAATGATACGTGGTCCCAGGTTTTCCAGCTGCCATGACCCGGCGGCACCACCCTTAATGGCATTGATAGCTTTGTTTAGGTCAACACCTGCCTTCTGACTAAATACTAGCCCCTCAACTACAGCATTGAGATTACCAGCTACAAGGATCTGATTCACCAGCTTTACTGTTTGCCCCATACCATTAGAACCAACGTGAGCGATATTTCCCCCCATAGCCTCAAAGATAGGCTTACAGCGCTCAAATACTTCAGCGTCGCCACCTACCATGATGGACAGTGTGCCCTTGATAGCTCCTTGTTCCCCTCCACTCACGGGAGCATCAAGCATGTGAACCTCTTTTTGTCTAAGGCGAGCGGCTATACGTTGCGTCGCCTGGGGGGAAATAGTACTCATATCGATGACTACTGAGCCGGGTTTGATTCCCTCTATAACACCATCCTTGCCCAAAACTACCTCCTCCACATCTGGTGTATCGGAAACTATGGTAATAACCACGGGGCACTCCATAGCTAGCTCTCTAGGTGAATTAGCTTTCTTAGCCCCTTCCTTGGTTAATTGCTCAGCCTTGGACTTAGTGCGGTTATAGGCTACAACCTCAAAACCAGCCTTGAGTAGGTTGCGAGCCATGGGCATACCCATGATACCAAGACCAATAAAGCCAACTTTTTCCAGCATAGCAAAGCTCCTTTAGTTTTTGCTATTCTAGCATCCGTTTTCTCCAAGGTGCAACATTAACTAATCACCTGAACAGGGGCAAAAGCCTTGACAAATACTATATATTGTGGTAATATGGCTTTGTTATACTATATGATGTGGAGCGGCTATGGATTGTCCCTATTGTGGTTACCCTGATTCCAGGGTTATAGATTCTCGGGATGTAAATGAAGGCATACGCCGTCGGCGTCAGTGCTTATCTTGTGGGGCTCGTTTCACTACTTATGAGCGGATGCAGCCCGCCAGCCTGTTCGTGGTTAAGAAAGATGGGAGGCGTGAGGAATTTAGTCGGGATAAGCTACTAAGCGGTATTCGCAAGGCTTGTGAAAAACGACCACTGCCTACCGGCACTGTTGATAAGGTGGTTGATGATATAGAAGCTGAGCTTTACCACCTGGGTAAGCCAGAGATACCCGGTGCTGTTATTGGTGATATGGTAATGGAAAGGTTAAAGAGCCTGGATTACATTGCCTATATCCGTTTTGCCAGCGTCTACCGGGAGTTTACTGATATTACTGCCTTAAAACAGGAGGTAGATACCCTACTCAGTGCTGAGGCGTCTCAACCGGCTGGTCAATTACCCCTGCTCCCCGATGCCAGAGCAAAGGAACTGGCTAAGAGCCGCCGAAGGAGTCGGAAATGAGCCCAGCTAATGATTCACAAAACAAACAATTACTCAATCGCACCCAGATTGCTAGGGCTGTCTTTGCTGCTGCTGAGTCTATGGGCATGGCTGATAGAAAACTAATTGAGCAACTCACGGCACAAGTGATTAGACGTCTGGAGAAATCCGAACCGCTACCTGAAGCTAAACAGCCCCTGCCTGGCATGGAAGACCTGGTGCCCAAGTCCCGGCGAAGTCAGAAACAACTGCCCAGCGGGGCTGAAATCCAGGCTATAGTGGAACAGATTCTGGCGAGTAAAGAAAAAGAATCAGTTGAGAAAGAGGAGGTTAAACCTAAAATGGAGGTTACCAGGGTTAAGTCCAAGGCCAAGCCGGCTGGCGTGGCCACTCTTGCGGAAAATGCCCTTCGTGTTCTGGAGCGAAGGTATTTGAAGAAAGATGCCCGTGGGGAGGTTATTGAGACCCCCGAAGAGATGTTCCGTCGTGTGGCACAGGCTATCGCCTCGGCTGAGCTCATCTATGACCCCCAGGCAGATGTCAAGGGCAGGGAAGAGGAATTCTACCGGTTGATGGCTAATCTAGAATTCCTACCTAATTCCCCGACCCTGATGAATGCTGGTCGAGAGTTAGGGCAACTGTCAGCCTGCTTTGTCCTGCCCGTCGAGGACTCAATGGAGTCCATATTTGATGCAGTAAGGTATACCGCCCTCATCCACAAAAGTGGTGGGGGGACTGGATTTTCCTTCTCCAGGCTAAGGCCAGAAAGTGATAGAGTTGGCTCTACCGGTGGCGTCGCCAGTGGTCCGGTTTCTTTTATGCGGGCTTTTGATGTTGCCACTGATGTTATTAAACAAGGGGGGATGCGCCGGGGGGCAAACATGGCTATTCTTAATGTTAACCACCCCGATATTAAGAAATTCATAGTGGCTAAAGACGACCCTACTGCTTTTACTAACTTTAATCTCTCGGTAGCCGTAACCACTGAGTTTATGGAAGCAGTCAAGGCCGGCACTGACTATGAGCTGGTAAATCCACACACTAAACAGGTAGAGGGTAAGCTCAATGCCAGGGAGGTGTTTGACCAGATAGTGGCTATGGCCTGGAAAACCGGCGACCCGGGCATTGTTTTCATTGACCGGATAAATCAGGATAACCCCACCCCTCATCTGGGTAATATTGAGAGTACCAACCCCTGTGGCGAGCAGCCTTTGCTTCCCTATGAGTCGTGTAATCTGGGCTCTATCAATTTAGCCAGAATGCTACGAACCAAAAACGGAACTGCCGAGATTGATTATCCCAAGCTGGCGGAGACAGTAAAAATTACGGTCAGATTCCTGGATAATGTTATTGATGTCAATAAGTTCCCTCTAGATGAAATAGCTGAAATGACCAGGAAATCCAGGAAAATCGGGCTTGGGGTGATGGGTTTTGCCGATATGCTAATTAAGCTGGGCATTGCTTACGACTCGGAGGAGGCACTGCAGGTTGCCACTGATATTATGCATTTTATCAATGAAGAGGCGGGTAAGGCCTCGGTAGAATTAGCTAAGGAGCGCGGTGGTTTTCCTGCCTTTAGCGACAGCATCTATGATGTCGCTGGTGGTCTCAAGCTAAGGAATGCCTCATGCACTACTATCGCCCCCACTGGCACCCTGAGCATAATAGCTGGCTGCTCCAGTGGCATTGAGCCCCTTTTTGCCCTGAGCTACACCCGCCATATTCTAGATGGCGC
>DAOUFA010000101.1:0-3509 GCA_034430355.1 Dehalococcoidales bacterium | reverse complement strand
CGGTTGACTTCATTATCGAGCCGCCAAGCTTGATGGAGCCACAGAAGTTTACGTCGTAAGAGAACTCCACACCATCATAGAATCTGTACCATCCCCGGAGCTTACCATTCGGGGTGAGGTGAAAGAAGCCGTCGGTTATCTCCCAACCACCTTCCCAGAATTGGCCGACAATGTAGCCAGTGTAAACCAGCAGGTCCGGGTCACCAGCATCTTCAATGAAGCTGCCGCAGACGTAAGCCTCTCCTTGCATAAGCCCACCTTGTTTAGATGGTTCATCGGTGAAACAGAACTGAGCGGTAAAGTTAACAACCTCATCTACCTCGTCATCATCAAACAAATCAAATTCACCGTCAATGTGGGCGGTTATGCTTCCGGTGTTACTACCATCAAACTCATCAAGCCACATATAGCCACTATCCAAAACATCCACATAGAAATCAGCATACTGGCCAAAACTGACGGCAGCATACAGGTCGTCGTTGATAGCCTCAGCCACCGGACCTACCGAGCCTATAGATGGGTCGTAGAACCAGTCGCCGTCAGCGCCTTCAACCGGGTAGTCAAACTTGTACCACTCGTTGATTGTCTCACCCGGGTTAGCAGCAACGGGTGCGGCAAAGCCAATGACCAGAGCCATAGCTATGACCAAAGTCAGGCTGACGCCCAATATTTTATGTATTTTATTTTTCATCGATCTTCAATCTCCTTTAAGATATATTCTTAATCTCCATAAATAAGGACACAAACTAATATCCCTTCTCTGTGGAGAATAAGGTTAGTTTTTGCTTTTCCGTAAGTGCCTGTTAACCTCCCCCTTGGGGACTGAACCCCTCCGGGATTTGACCATAGCATCACCTCCTTGCCTATACTATACACACTATACCCTACCTGTCAATAGACAGATACTATACGCCACTACTATAACACAGAATATTTATTTGTCAATAGGCAAAACTATCCTCAATATTTCTTTCCAGGTTTGACAGTTTATAGCCGGTATGATATTATCCTGACTAAATTAAATATTTTTCTCCGAGCCTGTCCTCCTGAAGGTATTCCTATGGAGGTTGGCCGATAGGGTATCGCTGGAAACGGTGATGCCTCCCGTGTTTGGAAAGGAGAGCTATCTGGTGAGTATTTATGTTCTGGACACCTCTATTTAGGGGTGTCTATTTTTTATACTTAAACGGCTAAATAGTGCTAGGAGGTGTGCCTTGGTCAAGAAGTGGATTACCACGAATAAAATGACTTTTACCTTTATCTTACTGGGGTTGGTGATATTTCTGTTTATTGTCCTGCCGCTGATTAGGATGGTAGTCGCCTCCGACCCCGATATACTGCTTACTACCCTGTTTGACACTGAGGTTAGAAGTGCTATTCGGCTTAGTCTATATGCGGCTCTCATCGCTACCGGCGTCGGCTTTGTCCTTGGTGTTCCCTTAGCCTACCTGTTAGCTCGCCATGAATTTCCGGGTAAGAAAATAATTGAAGGGCTCATTGATGTGCCTATTGTCATACCTCATACTGCGGCTGGCATTGCCTTACTTTTTGTCTTCGGTCGTAACTTTTTCGCCGGCAGGGTCTTTCACGTGATGGGAATTGATTTTGTTGACTCCACGGCTGGTATTGTGGTGGCTATGCTCTTTGTTAGCATCCCCTTCCTGATAGACTCGGCTAAGGAGGGGTTTAAGAAGGTAGATGTCAGACTGGAAAAGGTAGCTCGCACTCTGGGGGCTTCACCGTGGCAGATGTTCTTCAGGGTTTCCTTTCCCCTGGCTTGGAGGAGCATCGTTGCCGGCGGCATAATGATGTGGGCTAGAGGGATAAGCGAGTTCGGTGCCATCATCATTCTTGCCTATCACCCCATGATTGCCCCCACCCTCATTTATGAGCGATTTGAGTCTTACGGACTAACCTACTCCCAACCGGTAGCGGTATTACTTATCCTGCTCTGTCTCTTTGTCTTTGTTATTCTCAGAACTCTCGTCCACCGGGGTGAGAAGGCATGATACAGATAAGGGACCTTTGTGTTGACCTGAAGGATTTTGTGCTGCGTGATATTAATCTGGATGTTAAGCCAGGTGAATATTTTATTATCCTGGGACCAACCGGGGCGGGCAAGACGGTGCTGCTTGAATCTATTGCCGGTCTATATCAGCTTAAAAGCGGGCAGATATGGCTTGCTGGGAAAGAGGTGACGCGGCTTGAGCCGGAAAAGAGGGGCATCAGTATTGTTTATCAAGACCAGGTACTGTTCCCCCATCTCAGTGTGAGAGATAATATTGCCTTTGGTTTAAAGCTCCGCAAGAAAAGCAATGAGGAAATAGAACAAACCTTAGACTGGCTGGTTGAGTTATTGGATATATCCCACCTGCTTAACCGAAAGCCCGATACCTTAAGCGGGGGTGAAAAACAAAAGGTAGCCCTGGCCAGGGCATTAGGCATCAAGCCACAGCTATTACTGCTTGACGAGCCGCTTAGTGCCCTTGACCCTGAGAATCGGGAGGGTGTGCAGCGGGAACTACGCCGGCTCCATAACCAGGTAAAGGTAACCACCGTCCATGTTACTCATGATTTTGAGGAAGCCATAGCCCTGGGTGACCGAATCGCTGTTCTCGGTGATGGATGTATCCAGCAAATAGGTACCTCAGAGCAGGTATTTCGCCAGCCTAATTCTGAGTTTGTTGCCCGCTTTGCCATGGTAAGAAATATCTTTATCGGTGAGGTAACAGATGGCGGTGGTGAAAACGCTGTCTTTGGCACCGAAGATACCAAGTTAGCCGTGGTTACTGACCTCAGGGGTAAGTGCCATGCCTCGCTTCGCCCCGAGGATATTCTTATTTCTCATGCCCCCTTTCCCTCCAGCGCCCGCAACTGCTTCTGTGGCACTATCACCAGCATCACCGATAAGGGGTCAACATTATATCTGACAGTTACCCTGCCCCCCGACTTTATCTGCCTGGTGACGCGTAATTCCTTTGACGCCATGGGGCTGGCTGAAGGACAGAAGGTCTATATCACCTTTAAAGCCTCAGCCGTTCATATTTTTTAGCGTAAAAATAAGGAGGTTGTTTAGTCAAGGGGTTTAAAGGGGCGGAGCCCCTTTAAAAAATTTTGTTGGGTTATTTGGTAAAAAGGGATTAAAAGGGACGGGAGTCCCTTTAAGAATCCTCTTCCCTCTCCCCTTGTGAATGGGGTCTGAAGGAGAGTTGAAGAGAGGCGAAGCCTCTCTTGTAAAACTGCTTCCCCCTCCCTTCATAAGGGAGGGGGATAAAGGGGGTGGGTTACCTAATAAAAACCTAAAGGGTGGGGGGTTGGCAAACAATTTCAAAATAAGGAGATTTAATGAAACGATTATCCGCTAGTTTGCTCTTGGCTTTGATTCTAATCCTGACCCTGATAGTTGGCTGTACCCGCAAGCCAGTGCCAACATCTGAGTTATCTGGCAGGCTGCCTGTATTCCATGCCGGCAGTCTGACTATCCCTGTTGATGAAATCAATGGCGAGTT
>DAOUFA010000100.1:0-11619 GCA_034430355.1 Dehalococcoidales bacterium | reverse complement strand
TTAGAAAGCCTTGAGTCAGCAGGGCCTCGGCGACAAACTCAGGGTAGGCCTCCAGCCCCCAGAGGATAAGCGAGCCGTCAAGCAGTGCCAGACTTGAGCTACCCGGTGGTAGCTCGGCCGCCAGTTGGGCTAACTGGTGGCACTCGTCAACGCCACGCTTTATGCCTAAAAGCGTGCCCTCTATTAATTGCTCCCGACCTTTAACCCCGGTCGGGGCAATAACCAGGTCTTCATCCCCGGAATAGAGACTGGGGAAACTATCAAGGGTGGCACTGGGGGACTTGCCATAGTCGAGAACGACTGAGCCGATGTTTATCAAGTAGCACCTTGTTGACCGATGTCGGTCAACATCAATATGAGAGCCATCGGTCGCCAGAACGGTGAATTCGGTGGGGGTGGGTGGTGGTTGATAGTGCCGGTCAAGCCCATCGACCAGACCAGCTACCAGCCAGGTAGTCCGGCTGGAGGCAATCTTTCTCTTTAAATTATTGAACTCGGAGGTCTGACTATGAAGGACATCCAGAGCATAGTTTAGGCGCCGCTTCCTTTCCTGGCTGCCAGCCTTCAGCCTGGCGACCATATTTCCCACCTGCGCTGCAACCCGAGCTAAATTTAGCGACACCGCTCTTACCCTGTAAGTGATTAATGGGACCGATGAGCCCTTGTCATTTCGTTTATTATACCACGTTGTAACATTGGGGATGAAAGGTATTTATTGCTGGCTAGGCCTTGCCTCTGGTATTATGAAATCGGCTAATTTGGCAAGAGGGAGTGCATTATGAAGGTAGGCTATGTTTATCACCCCATTTATCTCAAGCATGATACCGGTGGGCACCCGGAAAACGCCCGAAGGTTAGAGGCAATTATTTCCCACCTGGAACAGACCGGACTTAAGCCAAAGTTATCACCAATTGAGCCCCGGGTGGCTACTACCGAGGAAATATCATTGGTGCATCGTAAGCAGTATATATCATATATTCGGGAGATGGCTGAAAATGGTGGCGGCTGGCTGGATGTTGATACCGTAATGTCGCCTGATTCCTATGATGCCGCCCTTTACGCGGCCGGTGGCGTGATCAGGGCAACTGAGGCAGTTATGGATGGAGAGGTAGGCAGTGCCTTTGCCCTGGTCAGACCCCCGGGACATCATGCCACTGCCACTCAGGCTGAGGGCTTCTGCCTGTTTAATAATATCGCTATTGCGGCTAAGTACGCTCTGAATAAATATAAGCTACCACGCTTGGCTATCATTGATTTTGACGTGCATCATGGTAATGGCACCCAGGACACTTTTTATGATGACCCCCAGGTGCTTTACATATCAACTCACCAGTCCCCCCTTTACCCGGGAACAGGTAGAATTGAGGAGACTGGTAGCGGGGATGGTAAGGGGGCTACGGTTAACATACCACTGTCCCCGGGCAGTGGCGATGCTGAATATTTAGCCGTCTTTGACCAGATAATCGTCCCCATAGCCAGGCGGTTTAGCCCTCAGCTTATTCTGGTCTCGGCTGGTTATGACGCCCACTGGAGTGATGGATTAGCCCTGATGAGGGTAAGTGTTACCGGCTTTGCCCGGATGGTAGGAATTATTAAGGGACTGGCTGACGAATTGTGTAGCGGTCATCTCGCCTTCACCCTGGAAGGTGGTTACCCGCTTGATGCTCTGGCGGCTTCGGTAAAAGCTACCTTTGACGTGCTCTTGGGCAATACCGATATTGACGACCCGCTGGGTCAACCGCAACCTGGATTTAAAATGCGTGGATTTGGGACCCCCGATATTACCTCTCTGGTTGAGTCAATAAAGAGAATACATAACCTGGCGTAATATCCTTATTTAGGTGGCAACCTGTCAGATGGAGACCTTAGTTAAAAACCTCATACTGAAAATCAAAGAAGCCAGATTGGAAAATATCATCCTCGCCAGTCTACTGGTATATGTCACCGTTCATTTGCCCGAAGAAGGCCTCCTCGGATTTCCTGCCTGGGCAGAAATGCGGTGGGGAATCCCGAACTACACCACGTCTAAGTGGCTTATGCACAACGTCTACTTCATTTCCGTCCTGGTTGCAGGCTACTTTATCTACCGCCGTAACCGGCAGCGATTCTTGCCACTAGGACTGGGAATTGTTATCTGGGGTTTTAGTAACAGTCTCGTCCACATTGGTTGTTCACTCATTTGGCTCGAGTATTCGCCTGGCCTTTTCACCGGACTTATCTGGCTGCTGTTGTTTGTTCTGGCGCGGAGAAGAGTCCGTGAAATGGGCGAAGCCTCTCGGGGTTTGATGCGGCGAGCTACCCTGATTGGACT
This sequence comes from Dehalococcoidales bacterium, assembly GCA_034430355.1. Taxonomy (GTDB): domain Bacteria; phylum Chloroflexota; class Dehalococcoidia; order Dehalococcoidales; family E44-bin46; genus E44-bin46. The sequence continues at coordinate 9,308 of DAOUFA010000100.1, read as the reverse complement.
GCCGCTGTACTGGGGAGTGCCGATGGCCCTGTTCATCAACATAGACAAGATGTTGGGAGTTTAAGTAACCAAGGTCTGGGTGTCGCTTACTGGCTCTTAGCTGGTAGCCGACGCCGTCTGAAGAGCCTGCCCCACTCCCCCTTTTCCCAGACAATTAGTAGATTGGGGGCAATACATATAGAGCTGAAAGTTCCGGCAACGATGCCAATAAGTAGCACCACGGCTAAATTCTGAATTGACGCTCCAACAAAGAGGAGCAGGGCTAATACTACAAACAGGGTGGTTAAGCTGGTATTCAAGGAACGGCTGAGGGTTTCCACCAGGCTGGTATTGACAATAACCTCAAAGTTGGTGCTTATCCCCTTGCTTAGATTCTCCCGTATCCTATCAAAGACGACCACAGTATTATTGACACTATAGCCAACAACCGCCAGGATACCGGTAATAAACATCAGGTTGATTTCCCAGCCCAGTGTGCCACCGAGGACAGAGAAAATGCCCAGTGCCACCAGGGCATCGTGCCCCAGAGCTATTATGGCGCAGGTGCCGTAGCGGAATGGATTTGGCATCTTGCGGAATGCCCAGGTGATATAAAGTAGTATGCCCACGGTAGCTACACCTATGGCAATGTAGGCATTTCGTGCCGTCTCAGCAGCTATCATAGGCGATACCGAATAGAACTCTGCTTCAGTGATAGAACCAAACTTAGCTCCTAAGGCGTCCTCTAGTGCTCTCTTAGCTTCGCCGGTTAGTTCGCCGGTGCGGATAAGGAAATTACCCTCTCCAGTGCGTTGAACAATAGCCCCGGTATAACCCAGGCTAGCTAGTTCCTGTTTCAAATCAGCCTCGGTTACCGTCTGCTCAAAATTAACCGTCAGCATAGAACCACTGCTGAGTTCAATCCCTGGTTTGAGCCCGAAGTTAGCCAGCGAGATGATACAAAACAGGATAATTATTCCCGAAGCCAGAAAGAACCAGAACCTTTTACCTACAATATCAGTCATTTCCTTTTCCTGAATAGACTCTGAATAGTGAAGTCTTTTGCCCCAGGCGAGTGCCGGCGAGTACGAAGAGGAAGGTGCGAGTAACCACCACCGCGGTAAACATGCTTATCGCGACACCGATAAATAAGGTTACGGCAAAACCCATTACCGGAGCGCTGGCGATAACTCGGCTGCCTAACAAATAGAGAATACCGCAGACAATAAAGGTGGTTATATTGCTGTCCCTGATAGCCGGCCAGGCTCGGCTAAAGCCAGTCTCAATAGCGGCACCCAGTGTCCGCCCTAGCCTCAATTCCTCTTTCATCCGCTCAAAGATAAGTATATTAGCATCTACCGCCATACCTATAGATAGGACAAAGCCGCCAATACCAGCCAGGGTAAGGGTGACCGGTATCAGCTTGAATATGGCTAGCACCGATGACATGTAGAACATTAAGGCGCCACTGGCTAGAACTCCAGGCAGGCGGTAATAAATCATCATAAACAGCAGAACTAGTATTAGCCCGATTAGTCCTGCCTGAAGACTCATCCTAATAAAATCAGACCCCAAAATAGGCGATACCGTCTGCTCATAAATGGGAGTAAGCGGAACCGGAATACGACCGGCGTTAAGTAATTGGGATAATTCCGTCGCCTCACTAAGGCTTAAGCCTTCGATCTGACCCTTATCGGTAATAATACTGCGGACAACAGGGGTGATGGGCATCCCCTCATCTCCCAACAGAGCGCTGTCACCTTCAAATATGCCCATAGGCTTATTTATCAAGCGCCCGGTGATTTCCTCAGATAGTTGGCTCCCTTTTTCATCCCATTCAAAAATCAGGAACAGTCTACCGAAATTATCCGTGGTGACATAGGTATTCTCTTTAAAAAAGACACTGGTCAGGGCTACTTCCTCCCCGTCAATGACCCCTGTAGCTGGCTTCCACTCACCCCGCTCATTAACCCACTTAGCTTCTTCCCCTTCTCCCTCAATCAATTCCCCAAATTCAAGCAGTGCCATCCGTCCGATACGTTCCTTTGCCTCCTCGGTTTCACTGATACCGGGTAACTGGACGACTATGCGGTCTTCACCCAGCCTCTGAATAACCGGCTCGGTTACCCCGAAAACGTCAACCCGCTTTTCAATAACGGCGATGGCACCATTAAGGGCTTCAGCTTCCGTACCCGGTTCTATCGCGGAGAGGTCAGCCCTATAGACCATATGGGTACCACCCTGCAAATCAAGCCCCAGTCGTATCCCCCTTTGGCCCAAAATTCCCTTATTGAGGGGCAAGGCCACCAGCACGGCAATGGCGAAAATAATGCTTATTATTATGAAGGGCAGTCTATTTTTTCTGGTCATATCCTTTACTCGGCTTTAGTTAACAGATGCTTATGAATATAAGATAGGGCTTCCTCCCTCGTAGTTAGCTCCCCTGAGGCTTGTGCCTCACGTACTGCTTCCAGAAATTCTCCAATTTTAGGTCCGGGACTGAGACCAAAGATGTTGATTAAATCATGTCCATCAATCAACTTGGGTGGAGCCACCAGACTCTCCTGCTCAAAGTGCTGAGCTAACACATAGTCTGCCATTTGAGTATGTCCTCGCCAGTGGGCTAGATTTAGCCGGGGACCTCTGGTGGCTAAATGGTCAGCCAGACTCAAGAATATTATATCAATGCCAGCCTCGCCGGTATCACGAAAGTAACGGTAGATAGCCCGGCGGGAAGGAAGCTCATCATGGCTCATCTGCCCCGGCCTGAGGTGATACCGTACCATAATTTCCACTAGCTTTATTTCTTTAGTGGTAAACCTTAGCCTTTCTAGAATACTGGCGGCTATAGGTGCTCCTTCCTTGGCGTGCCCCAAAAAACGCATTCGTCCACTAGCATCAATAGCTTTGGTTTGAGGTTTAGCAATATCATGAAGAAGTACCGCTAGTTTGAGTAATGACCTTCTAGTGCTACCACTACTAACTTTAAGCTCAAAGTGCCGATTTAGCCCTGCTGACCATGGAGCTACCGCCAGGACCTCTTCACTAGCATACTCCCAGGCGCCCTGCCTGAGCAAGAAGTCAACAGCGACTACCGTTTTAAGGGAGTGGTCAAAAACATCCCAGAAGTGTTCTTTGGGCTGCTTGACCTCCTTGGTCTGGGCTAGCTCTGGAATTATGGCCGTTAATAACCCCAGCTTATCAAGGTAGGGTAAAAGTTGCTCGGCTCGAGGAATAGCCAGCAGCCGAAGTAGCTCTTCTCTTACTCGTTCACCGGCAACACTGGCTATAAGGTGAGAGTAGCGGCGAATTAGAGCCTCGGTGTTGTTATCAATGCTGAAACCGAGCTCGGCAGCCAAACGCACCGCTCGCAGTAAGCGTGCCCCATCTGATTCAAAAGCTGTCTGGGCTACGGCTCGAATCACCTGCTGATGAAGGTCATCCCAACCATTGAAAGGGTCTATTAGCATAGGGGGTCTGGCGGGAACTTTCCCTTTCTTCAACGGAGAAGGGGTTGGGGGAAGGGGTTGGTTAATAATCTCCCTGAGGTCAATAGCCATGGCATCTATAGTGAAGTCACGTTGAGCTAAATCCTGCTTGATGCTGCCCTTGACGGTGGAGAAATCAAGCTCCCGTTGCCCTCTAGTTGAGGGTGCTTCCTTATTAACCAGAACCACCCTGCCTATCTTATTAACCTCATCCAGCAGGACATACTTGCCACCGAAAGCAGCAGCTACCCTGGGAGCAATCTCTACTGCGTCTGCCTCTATAGCGATGTCAATATCAGCCGTCTCTCTCCCCAGCAGGATATCACGTACCAACCCACCAACCACATACGATTGAATATCCTGTTGGGTGAGAAAGTTGCTTATCTTGGTCAATAGCAATGAGATTTCTACCATCTAAAGCTAAACTATACTACCAAAAGCATACATTTATCAAGAAATCATAAGAGGTTGTATCACTAAACTGTTTTAAGCCGTTCTGCCCGCTGGGTAACGTGCTTGACAACTGGCACTTTTCTGGCTACAATATAGCCATCTGGCATTATAGGGACGATAACCATGATAGTCAAGACAAGGATTTTTGACCTAGCTGATGGGAGTTACAAGAACCTATCTGAGGTAGCCAAGACTATGGGAATATCGGTAAGCCAGATTTATCGGGTACGTGAAGGCAAACGCCGCATAAACCAAAAATTCATTGTTGGGGCGACAAAAGCCTTCCCTAATCATAAACTGGACGAACTCTTTTATCTTGCCCCTGATTCTGAAGAGGAGCAATCAGTAACAGAGCAAGCGGGCAAGGAGGGTTCAAGCTAGACCTACAGGGTCAATGTCCACCGCCCAGCCCTGAGGAATGGGTATCTGCGATAGAAAAGCCGAAGGCTCAGAGCCCCGAAGTATGAGCTGCCAGCGAAACCTCCCCCGTAGCTTGTGAATAAATGCTGGCGCTGGTCCAATTAGACTGAGGTCATCTATCCCCTTTGAGTCTATTTCCTCAATGAGCCGGCGCTTCATTCTTTCCGCCTCTCGCTGGCAAAGGGTATCGTTAGTATGGCTATAAACCAGGCAGGCCAGCCGGGTGAAGGGAGGATTATGGAGCTGGCGCCGATAATTAATTTCCTTCTCATAAAAAAGGGCATAATCGTGTTTAGCTGCCGTCCGAATGGCGTAATGCTCCGGGGAATAGGTCTGAATAATAACCTGTCCCCCTAGAGCACCCCGTCCTGCCCTGCCTAACACCTGAGATAGTAGCTGAAAGGTCCTCTCCCCAGCCCGGAAATCGGGCAGGTTTAAACTGGTATCAGCGCTAATTACCCCCACCAGGGTAACCAAGGGTAAATCCAATCCCTTGGCTACCATTTGCGTGCCAATAAGAATATCAGCTTGGTGGGTGCGGAACTTATTTAATATCTCCTGATGGGAGTATCTCCCTTTGGTAACGTCACTGTCCCAGCGCAGTAATCTAGCCCGGGGGAAGGTATAACTGGCTTCCTGCTCTAATTTCTGGGTGCCAGTACCCAGAAACTTTATCCGGCGACTCAGGCACCGAGGGCAAATCTGAGGCACTGGCATTCGGTAGTTACACTGATGACAGACCAGAACATCCTCGGCAAAATGATAGGTAAGGGCAACCTCACAGCGCTTACAGCGGAGGACAACGCCACAACTACGGCATTGAATAAAGGTAGCTCCTCCCCTCCGATTAAGAAATAGAATCACCTGTTCCTTATTGGTTACCGCTTGAGCTGTGGCTTGTAATAAAGAGCGGCTAAAAATGCTCATATTCCCTGCCTTAAGCTCGTCCCTCAAATCTACTACCTCAACCTGGGGCAGGGGGGAGCCTTCCTCGGGGACAACCCGCTCCGGAAGCTGGAGCAAGCGATAGTCTCCTCGTTGAGCATGGTAAAAGGTCTCGACATCGGGGGTAGCACTGCCTAGAATAACTACTGCCCCGGTTAGCTCAGCCAGCTTGAGGGCTACATCACGAGCCTGGTAGCGGGGTGATTTATCATGCTGTTTATAAGTCCATTCGTGTTCCTCATCAATAACAATAAGACCCAGCTCAGGTTGGGGGGCAAAAATAGCACTCCGGGGACCGATAACGACGTCAAATTCTCCGTTTCTTATTCGCTGCCACTCATCGAATTGTTCTCCCAGAGACAGTTTACTGTGGAGGACAGCCACCTTATGGGGAAAGCGTGAGGCAAATCGTTCTATAGTCTGGGGAGTAAGGGCAATTTCTGGAACCAAGACAATGCCTCGCTTACCCAGCTTCACCGCCTCAGCCAGCGCCTGCAGGTAGACCTCTGTCTTGCCACTGCCGGTAACCCCATGGAGCAGGAAAACACTGGGTGAAGCCTTATTGGTTGCCACCTGGAGCAGGCTCGCCCTGATAGCTTGCCAGGCTGACTTTTGGGCAGCGGTAAGTGTCAGTGGCACTGAGGGGGTAATACCCTGGTAGGAAATCGGCTCGCGTTTTACCTCAATTTCCTCAACTTCGGCTAAACCCTTACTTACCAGGGCTTGAACTGCTGCTGTCGAGCAGTTAGCCTTCCTCCTCGCTTCAGCCAGAGGTACCGGCTGAGGTGCCTGAGACAGAAACTGGAGAAGGCTGGCTTGTTTGATAGCCCTCTGTTGGCGCAGCCTGGCTGCTTCCTGTCCAGCTTCGCCAGCCTCAATTTTAAGACGCAGGTAAGGCACCCGCTTGGGTTTTACTTTAACCCCCTCCAGCTCATAGCTCTTAACTACCAGTCCTTGCCCAATCAGTTTGGAGGTGATAAGCCTGGCTCGCCTCGCCCCTAATGCCTTTTCTAGCTCTTTGAGACCAACTTTGCCTTGTCGCCAGGCTAATTCCACCACGTACCTCTGTTCTCGGGTCAGGGAAGAAATGTCCGGTTGGTGGGGGGTGGGGGGACGACCAATAAAAGTGACTACTTTACGCTCAAATCCCGGCGGTAGCATTAAAGCCACAGCATCAAATAGGGGCGATAGATAATATTCGCTTATCCAGCGAGCCAACAATACATGGGGTGGGGATAATACCGGGCGAGGTTCAATAATACCGGTTATTTCTCTGGTTTCCTCCACGGAGGGGTAGTCGGTTAGCTCCAAAACGATGCCCTGGAGTAGCTTATCACCGAAGGGGACCCATACCGCCTGCCCAACATCAATACTCAAATCAGGGGGTATAGTATAGCTGAATGTCCGGCGCTGGGCTACTGGCGAGTTAACACTAACCTCAGCATACCCCATCCTATCCTCCAGTGAGGCAACTCTATTCTAACCGCACCTAGCATTACAAAAAAGCACAATTTTCGGCAGTGTCGATTAAAGTAATAGCTAAACCTATCTTTTGCCCAACAAGATTAAGCATTTGGATGTAAAAGAAGCAAAATCCGCCCATAATGGCGAACAAGCCCCAAAAAACAGAACCCTTAGGGTTAAAAATATGTGCTGGAGTTGCAGGCTTCCCCAGTAACAGGTTTATGCCCCGCGCAGTAAGGTAACAACCTGCAATTACAGCGATATGCCCCAAAACAAGCCCCAAAATAACTTGCCATGGCATTGTCCTTCACCACCTTCTTTTTTAGTAGTCTTTTTAATCTTATTCCAGTTTCGTTTCCTTGGCTTCCCGCTTTTCCTTGATGCGAGCCGCTTTGGCACTGAGCCCGCGCAGGTAATAGAGCTTGGCTCGGCGTACCTTTCCATGCCGTACCACTTCTACCTTCTCGATAAGTGGTGACTGGAACAGGAAAGTACGCTCGACACCGACACCATAGGCGACACGCCTCACGGTAAAACTTCCGCCATCGGCGCCATGTCGCACCCTAATTACCACGCCCTGAAATAACTGGGTGCGTTCCTTTTCCCCCTCTATAACCTTAACCCTGACCTTTACCGTATCGCCAGCAGTCAAAGTCGGAATATTAGGATTTGTTTTGACTTCAATTAGTGATGAAACATTCATTTTCTAAACGCCCTTCTTCAACCTTTCTACTAACTGCCTGTCCCCAGGGGATAGGTTAACTTGGTCTAATAGTTCGGGACGCCGCTTCAGGGTGCGTAGAATAGCCTGTTCACGACGCCACTTAGCAATTTGGGCATGGTCTCCTGAGAGTAAAACCTCAGGTACTGACCAGCCTCGATATACATCAGGACGAGTGTATTGGGGGTATTCCAATAGCCCGGTAGTATAAGAATCATCCAGTGGCGAAGCCTCTGAACCAAGAACTCCGGGTAGTAGCCTGACCACAGTATCTACTACCACCATAGCTGCTAGCTCGCCGCCACCAAGCACATAGTCGCCGATGCTAATCTCATCAGTGACCAGGTGTTCCCGCACCCGCTCATCCACACCCTCGTAACGACCACAGATAAGGATTAGATGACTATATTTTGATAGCTCTTGAACAATTTGTTGACCAAAAAGCCGACCCTGTGGGGTCAGCAGAATAATTGGCAACTCACTAACCCCTTGCTTAAGGTATATATCTGATTTTATTGACTCTACGGCTTCAAAAATAGGCTCGGGCTTGAGGACCATACCGGCGCCACCCCCATAGGCATAGTCATCAGCGGTATGATGTTTATCATGAGTATAGTCGCGGATATTATGGATGTTAACCTGAACCAGCTTCCGGTCAATAGCCCGCTGGAAAATACCCACACTAAATGGACCTTGGAACATCTGGGGGAACAGGGTTAAAATATCAATTTGCATTGGTTAGTGCTCAGTTACCTCTCCCTTAATAATTTCTATAGCATGAGGAATGACCGGCAATACTACCTTAAGGCACTCCCGAACTCCTTTAGGGCTGCCCGGTAGGTTGATAATAAGGCATTTGCCTCTGACTCCGGCTACAGCTCGACTAAGTATAGCATAAGGCGTCGCCTTAAAAGTTTCTGCCCTCATCACTTCGGTGAAACCGGGCACAACCTTATCCACTATAGACAGGGTGGCTTCTGGGGTAACATCACGGGGTCCTAGCCCGGTGCCACCCGTAGTTAGAATGATATCTATACCGCCTTCGTCAGCCCACTCCGCCAGTTTGCCAGCAATAACATCCACCTCATCAGGAATGACCTCATACTTAACGACGCTGTTATCTAATAAAGACAGGCTATCCCTGATTGCTTTACCACTCTCATCATAGCGCTGTCCGTGCCAGCCCTTATCACTAATGGTAAGTATGCCCACGTTAAGCATAATGCCCTTCTTAAGGCATTTATTTTACCACATATAGAGCCCACAGCAAAATCAGAGAATTTAAAAAATAATTCCAAGGGTCTTGACAAACAGGGGCGGTTGTGGTGTAAAATGGTAAGAAGTGGTAAGTGGTGGTGAAGATGACGCAGGTAATACTGAGGTTTTGGATTGACCAGGCAGACAAGGAACGGGTAGAAAACGAAGCCAGGGAGCTGGGCTTAAAGGCTTCCAGTTTCCTTCGGCTCCTCATCAAACAATACTTCGGTAGGTCCTTTCTTGAACGAGAGAAAGGGGAGGGACAAAGAGAAAAGGTCTTAACCTATAAGTTAAGGGATGACTGAGGGGTTAAAGAATGTTTTTTGGCGAATTTGAGTATAGGATTGACGAGAAGGGTAGAGTGCCTATCCCCCCCAGGTTCAGAGGAGAACTAAGGGATGGAATAGTATTAACGCCGGGGATAGAGAGGTGTATTAACGCTTACCCATTATCTGAGTGGAAAAAGGTAGCCACCACTCTTACTACTGGTTCAATCAGCCCCGGGAAAATGAGAAAACTAAATCGGGCTATTTTTGCTACTGCCTTTAGACTTACTATGGATGGGCAGGGCAGGGTAGCCT
>DAOUFA010000099.1:0-10279 GCA_034430355.1 Dehalococcoidales bacterium | reverse complement strand
TTCTATTAAACCCTATCCCCCTTTATCCCCCTTCCCCTTATTAAGGGGAAGGGGGAAGAAATAGAAAAGAGGGGCTGTCGCCCCTCTAAAACACCCTTTATCCTAGATTTCCCATATCAAACCAGGGGTATAGGCAGGTTTCTATGGCAAAATAGCTTCAAAAGCCACTTGTTTAGCTTCACCAGATGGGGCTGGCTGGATTAAAAAAACCCTGCTTTTAGTCAAGGCAAACAAAGAAGGGTGCTTTCTTGTACAGAGGAGGGAAACTCTAATATTCAGGCCTCTTCATTAACGCCAGATTCGCAGAGTTCCTCAATCAGAATTATAAGTGCTGTCTTTACCTTGAGCTTCATATATGCCGTGTCCTAAGCCGGCTTGTATTGCACAGATGGCTGCCTCAAGGCGGTTGCGTGCGTGCAACTTGTGCATAATGTTGCGTACGTGTACCTTAACTGTGTTCTCGGTGACACATAAGCTAGTGGCAATTTCCTTGTTAGTAGCACCTTTCGCTAGCAAAGCCAATATCGCCTTTTCTTGCTCGGTCAGTGAGGTGACCTGTTCTGGCTTTATCATAATATGCGTGTGGTCGTGGATAAACTTGAATACATCAGCTGCTAATCTCGCCATGGATTGATCTATAACGAGCTTCCCTTCGGTGACAAGAGTGATCACTTTAAGGATGCTTTCATACTTACTGTCCTTCAATATATATCCTGCAGCCCCTGCGCTCATAGTGGAAAGGAGGTCTATGCTTGCCTTGGAGTGGGTGAGGACTATGATACGTGCCTTGGGCACAACTTGTTGAATACGCAATATTACGTCCATGCTTTCATATAATTCAGGATCTATAAGCACGATATCCGGCTTATGCTTCCTGATAGCCTCAATAACCTCGGGTGCGGTAGAGGACATTGACACAACGGCAATGTTCGGCTCAGACTCTAGCAGGTTCGCCAACCCTTTGCGGAAAACTTCATAATTGTCTACCAGGAGTAACTTCATCTTCATCCTATACCTCCTTACACCATGATTATTAGCAGTCAGAGGGTAAAGAGTAGTAAATCGTAATCCATATATGTTACCTTTTCTGTGCATATATGTCAAATTAACCCCCCCATTAGTTAGCTCTTTTGGTGCCAGTCGCTATAAAAAGACTATACCTGCTTGGTATTGTCTGGGTAGAATGACCCATGGTATAAATGAAGGAGTAAATATCCCGTCTTATTGAGGCAGGAGCATTTGAAACTAGAGTGTAGGGGGGCGATCAACCCGACCCCGCTAAATCTGCGGGGGATTTTTTCATCCTTCTCTCCTTTCTTCAGGGGCCTTGGTGCTGGTGTGACTGGCATTCCCCCGGTCCGTATAATTTTAGTCACACTTATACGTTTACTAACAGCAATGCTAGGCACCAGCACCGGGAAAATAACTTAGAAGATTATCAAGAGGAATTTTAGCAGGTTAATGTGGTGAAATGAGAGTAGGTGTAAGCCATGACTGAAATTGAAGAAAGAGCCAAATCTTTTAAGGACACTGCAAGAGATATTGTTCGGCGTATCTTCAGAAATGAAAATGCCGTTCTGGCCGGTATTCTGGTCGTATTGGTAGCTATTTTTGCAATTCTGACCAAGGGGCATATTATTACTCGAAAAAATGTGCTGGGTGTTTTAGTGCAGAGTTCGATTAAAGGAATAGGGGCAATGGGTCAAACATTTGTTATTTTAACCGGCGGTATTGACCTTTCAGTCGGTAGCGTAGCGCTTCTAACTATGGCTCTGGCTTCAACGTTTATGGAGGGTAAAGTCGGTCTTCAACCGACAGCTGCGGGTATAGCGATTATGCTAGTAGTTGGAATGGCTATAGGGTCAACTACCGGTTTAGCAGTATCGCGTATCAAAATGCCGGCACTTATAACAACATTTGCTTTGTGGATAGCCCTTGCAGGGGTTGCTCTCCGCATTACTGGTGGGTATATCATTACTAATCTACCGAAGCCAATAGGTTTCCTCGGCCAAAGCTATATCGCCGGATTTCCAGTAATAGGTATCGCTTTCATAACGATAGCTGCAATTACCTATTTTGTTCTTAATCATACCACCTTTGGTCGCTCAGTATATGCTGTTGGTGGCAATCCAGTGAGCGCCTGGCTCTCGGGCATAAATGTGAACAAGGTAATAGTTTTGGTCTTTGCTATTTCCGGCCTCTGTGCAGGAATAGCCGCTTGGGCAACAATGTCGCGTATCGCATGTTTTACAATGGCTGCTGTGCAGGGTCTTGAGATTGATGTAATAGCTGTAACTGTTGTCGGAGGCATCAGTCTAATGGGCGGCAGGGGAAGCGTTATCGGGGTGGTAATCGCAACTTTTATACTTGGTGTTATTACCAACGGGATGAACATACTGGCAGTAGCTCCAGCTTATCATACTATCGCCAAGGGGGCGATAATATATGCTGCTGTGGCCATAGATTACATGCGTAGACAACGTTGAATATGATGGAAGGAGGTGGTGCCTATTGATGAGATAAGCGAGCTTTTTAGGTACTAGCGTGAAGAAAATTAGAGAAAGGAGGCTAAAGAAAGATGAGAAGGTTTATTGTACCGTTAGTAACGGCAGTAGCAGTAGTTAGTATAATACTTGCCGGTTGTGTTCCCGAGGCGGCGCCACCAGTGACACCACCAGTGACGCCACCAGTGACGCCACCAGTGACGCCACCAGTGACACCACCAGTGACACCACCGGTAGAACCGGGGGAAGAATTACCAAGAGGATGGCCACAAGAAGTAATCTACCCACCGGAAAATCCTTTTGAGGGCCTGGGGATAAAGCCTGATGGCACGCCATACACGGTTCACCACCTCTGTTTCAGTAGTGAGCATCCTTGTTGCATATTTGGCAATAGCGTATTCGAAGAGTATTCTAGAAGGGCTGGCTGTATTGGTACGGAACAGTCTATACCATATAACCCCATGGGGCAGTTGGCAATTGTTGAAGACATATACCTTTTGCAACCAGACGCTTTGATTCTTTGGTCTATAGAAGAAGCCATGATGCTTCCCATACTTGAGAAGTATCAAGCAGATGGTATAGATGTCTATCAAGAGGACCACGAGATTTTGAGCCCAGCTATTATAGGTTGTTCGCGTCACAGTGGAATAGGCATGGGGAGAGCCGGTGGATTCTATGCCATAGAACGCGCAGCTGAGCTAAATAAACCTTATAAGGCTCTGCTAGTCCATGGTTACTTAGGGGCAACACCAGGTATTGTGCGTCCCTTAGGATTCCAAACTATCGCGTACGACAACCCTCAATGGCTTCAGGTGATCGCAGAAACTCCTGAGTGTATGTGGAATGATGCGCCGGCGGCGGATGCTGTCATGTCTATGGTCCCTGCCAATCCTGAAATCAACTGTATCTTTGAGGCAGGCGGGATGCTTGGAGGGGTTATTGAAGGTTTAAGGTCCATAGGCCAGCTTTATCCGGTGGGTCACCCTGACCACATTTTTGTCACCGGCCTTAATGATGACGGCCGCGCACCGGACTATATTGAAGAGGGTTGGATTGATGGTGCTATTGAACACTCAACCTATAAAACGTGTGGCGAGTCCTTTAAGATGTTTTTGCTCCATACTTGCATGGGGCAATCTCTGCCAGAACGCGATCAAGTCCTTGACTCTGTGGTTTACGATCAAAGTTTTATAGGCACAGAGGCATGGAATCTCTCATGGGATGTTCTTGTACGCGATGGGGTAGCTGTGGAAGATATACCGATTATTGACTGGGGGTATCTGCCTATACCTGGAAAGTAAAGCTACCAGGCTATTGACGCCCATCGAGACTGGTTAGAATAGTTACAAGTTGGGGCTACTGAGAGCTTGCTATGCCGGAATATCTGGCCATAACTTACACAACATGATGCAAAGTGAGCAGGCTCTCAGTGCCTTTTGGGGTGGTAATGAAGCCATGGAAGCAGGTTCTTCTCTGATACTTTATAAGAACTAGGGTAAGGGGGATACAAAAAATAAATTTGAAGGGATTTAGTTATGGGTGTTGAGGAGTTAGAAGCCAGGATTAAGAATTTGGAAGACATTGAAGCCATCAAGCGTCTGAAGGGTAAATATGCCTACTTCGCTGATACTAAAGATGTGCCAGGATTCATGAGTCTCGTTGCCGATGATGCCGTATGGGAATTCGGCCCCTGGGGGGGACGTCATGAAGGTAAAGAAGCAATTCGCAAGTTTACCGAAGATGTAACGCTTGCTACCTATTCTTTCATGTTTCATAATTTTAATAATATTTCTATTGATGTAAAAGGAGATACCGCTACCGGAATATGGTATTTCCTGGTACCAGCTACTAACCGTAAAGAAAAAAGGGCAGAGTGGCTGGGGGGTATGTACGAGGAAAAGTATGTAAGAGTGAATGGAGAATGGAAGTTTAAGGAAGTGGTTGCGGAGATGAAATTTGCTGCCCCTTATAATGAGGGATGGTTTAAAAAGTAATTTTATAAATTTTGGATTTAAAAAAGCCCAATAGATTGGTGTTCTTTACTTTATAAGGGTGTTTATTAACAATATAAGCGGATGTAATATTGGATAGACTCAAGGGAAAAACAATAATCATTTGTTTTTGGCAGGTGAAAAGGTGTCCACTTTTTGCAATCTAAATGGGGACCACCTTGGGTAAAAATATATGCCTTAACTCACATCTTTCCTTTTCCTCCTCAGATTTTCCTTAAACCGGTAGCTGTCCCCATTCATTTCGAGGATGTGGCTGTATATTAAGTTTACTCTCTTGAAGCCGGGGGAAGGTAATTTCTTTAGAAGGGCGTAGCCCCTGTAAAACACCCGACTGTTACTCAATATCAAATAGAAATAGTAAGGAAAGTCTGAATTATAGCAGGGAAAGTCTGAATTAGGGAAGCAGGTCTAGATTATAGTAAGGAAAGTCAAAGAGAGGCAAAGCCTCTCTTTTGTCATTAATTCCCCCCTCTCCTTACCAGGGAGAGGGGGGGGCAAAGCGGGTTCCCAGGAAAATCGAAGATTTTTCTGGGTGCTTAAAAGGGGTGAGGTCACCAAAACAACCTCTTAATCTCTAGAATACTTATAGGCGAGGTGGTAGAATGGGTAAGAGAGTGAGGGGTCTTATATGACTAACTCAGTCAGGGTGCGGTTTGCGCCCAGTCCTACGGGTTATCCTCATGTGGGCAATATCAGGACTGCCCTGTTTAACTGGCTTTTTGCCCGGCACTGCGGCGGCACCTTTATTGTCCGCGTTGAGGACACCGATGTTGCCCGCAAGGTTGAGGGGGCGGTGGAGGCTATCCTTGATGGTCTCCGGTGGCTGGGGCTGGACTGGGATGAGGGTCCCTATTATCAGTCGCAGCGCCTGGAATTATACCACGAGGCAGCCAGGCACCTGGTTTCACAGGGCGATGCCTATTATTGCTATTGCTCCCCCCAGCGCCTTGAGGAGATGCGGGCGGAGCAGGTCAGGCGTAAGCAGCCGTCGGGCTATGACCGCCGCTGTCGTGATTTAACTGAGAAAGAACGGGTGGAAAAGGAAGCGGAAGGCATTACCCCGGTAGTCCGTTTCAAGACCCCGCTCAGCGGGCAGACCAGGTTTAACGATTTAATCTGGGGCGAGGTGGTATTTGAAAACGATACCATTGATGATTTCGTATTGCTTAAGTCGGATGGTTACCCTACCTATCATCTAGCCAATGTGGTTGACGACCACCTGATGGAAATAAGCCACGTTCTCAGGGCTGAGGAGTGGCTGTCCAGTACCCCCCGCCACCGGCTTTTGTATCAGGCTCTGGGATTTGAGCCACCGCAGTTTGCTCACCTGCCGATGATACTGGGGGCTGACCGGGCTAAATTGAGCAAAAGGCACGGGGCGGTCTCTATAACTGAGTATCGTGAGCAAGGCTATCTGCCTGAAGCTATGGTCAACTTTCTGGCTTTGCTGGGCTGGTCTCTGGATGATAAGACCGAGATTTTACCTCAGCCGGAGCTGATAAGCAGCTTTTCCCTGGAGCGGGTCAGCCGGACGGCGGCTATCCTCAATCGGGATAAGCTCAACTGGATGAACGGGGTATATATTCGGAGCTTGAGCCTGGAGGATTTTACCCAGCGGGCGCTCCCCTTTCTGGATAGCGGCTTACCGGCTGAAGTCAAGCGCCCCCTATCCATTGACTATATCAGGCGGATTATGCCCCTTGTCCAGGAGCGAGCCCGAACCCTGACTGAGGTAGCTGAGCTGGCGCAGTTTTTCTTTGTTGGCCAGCTTGACTATGCCCCTGGTTTGTTAATAGGTAAGGGTATGAGCCAGAAATCAGCCAGCCAGGCATTAGAGACGGCCAAGCAGAGGCTTGAGCCATTAGAGGTGTTTGATGCCGGGTCACTGGAGGCATTGCTCAGACCTCTGGCGGTAGAGTTAGGGCTGAAGACAGGGCAGCTTTTTGGGGGGCTGAGGGTAGCCGTTACCGGGCGGACGGCGGCGCCACCACTATTTCAAACAATGTCGGTCTTGGGTAGGGAGCGGTGCCTGAGTCGGATTGAAGCCGCACTGGATAGACTGCGCCAAGGAGGTAGATAGTGAAGGCTATAGCTATTGTTGGTAGTCCGAGGAAGAGCGGAAATACAGAAATTCTGGCCAGACACACCCTGAAGGCAATAGAAGAGGAGGGGCTGGATACCGAGCTTATCAGCTTAGCCGATTTAGACATCAAGCCGTGTACTGCCTGTATGGTGTGTAAAAAGGAAGAAAGCTGTCCTATTGATGATGACTTCTGGTCGATATATGTCAAGATGAAACAGGCTGATGCCATAATACTTGCCTCGCCGGTACATTTTGGTTCGGCGACACCGTCAATTAAAGCCCTGATGGATAGGGCGGCTTATATTGCCTATTGGAACGGCAGGGTATTTGAGCGGAAGGTGGGGGGACCCCTGGTGGTAGCCCGCCGTGCGGGGCAGAATTTTACCCTGGCCCAGCTAGCTTATTGGTTTTATATTATGGGATGCTTTGTTGCCGGGTCAACCTACTGGAATATGGCCTTTGGTAATAAAAGGGGCGAAGTTGAGCAGGATGAAGAAGGGCTTAAAACCGCCTGGAACTTCGGCAAAAATGTTGCCTTTTTGGTTAAGAAGTTAAGGACTTAGCTTACTTGGCAATGGATAATTGAGATTATCTACCTCACCCCCTTTAGATTTTTATTGGTAACCCTATCCCCTTTATCCCCTTCCCCTTGATAAGGGGAAGGGGAATCAATTATATAAGGGAGGCGAAGCCTCCCTTTGACTCTCCATGATATGATATGAACATCTTCCTATTATGAGGGGGAAAGTAATTTAAAAAAGAGGGGCTGTCGCCCCTCTTAAACACCCCGGGAGGGGTGGTTGCTACGTGGTGATTGTCAGTAGGCTTGGAATTACTGTAAGCATCTAGACTGCGAGAAGATTATAGCGTTTCTCGTAATCGTTAGGCGTGTGTTTGGTTTCCTTCACTCATTTTGCTCGACAAGCCTGAATCTACGTTTCAAGTAATTTAACGATGATTTATAGGAAATAATGTTTTCATGCTGCAGTCTACCTACGACAATGCCCGGTGCAATCCCAAGTTGCTGCGCGAAAGACTGAACAGCGGAGGAGGTATATTCCTTTTCTGTCACGAAGTTGTTGTACATTTCTCTAGGCATAAGCATATCAGCAGCAAACTGGTTAGCCCACTCTTCTTCATCACTTAGTGCCATATTCTCTTCATCAAGAAAGGCCGACTTCTTGCTATGATGTATAATATGACCAGCTTCGTGGAAAAAACTAAACCAGAAATGATCATCCCACTTGTATCGGAGGCTCAGCATTATTAGGGCCTTGTCTTTATCCAACCATCGTGTCGCACCACTCAGATGTGTTTTGGGCAGTTCTGAAACAAAAACCAATGCAACACCAGCTTCGGCACATAGTTGCTCCATTTTCGGCTCAAAGACCTTGGGCTCTTCGCGAGTCAGCCCCCTAATCTCTTCCAATGCCTTATTAAACCTCGATTCATTGTAAGGTGCGCATTCAACTTTTTCAGCACGCAACTCTCCAATTCTTAACCAAGTCGCAACTGATTCAGGTGAACTCTGAAAGGAAGGTGATCGCCTATAAGCAACCTGTAACCGGTCAATCTTTTCCTGCCAAGCTATAACACTACCAACGCCAAAAAACCCCAAGAGTTGCTCTACCATTTCCTCAGTGGTTCTTTTACGTTGAATGAATCCTCTCCTGATGAGTTGGGCAATCGGAAGCAGCTTGAGCCATTCCTCGTGTTCACTGAGTCTCTTCCGCTCAACGATTTTTGCCTGAAAAAGACGATAGTTTGCTTCTAGGTTATTCCAAATATCGGCTGATACCCCAAGAACTCTCTCCAATTGTATGGCGGTTTCTGGTGTGATTGGTGCCTTACCACTCATTATCAAGCTCACAGTCTTTGCGCTCAATCCGCATCGTTCAGCTAAGTCTCTCTTCTTTATATTTCGAGCTTCTAGAGTCTCCTCGAGGATTTCTCCAGGAGGAACAGCGTAGTCGGGTTTATATTGATATGTTGTTGTTTTAATCATCAGTGATAATCCTCCACACCAAGAATGGTTATTGCTGTAACTTGTCTTAAATCGAGGTCACCATTTGCTTTAACAGGTAAAGGCTCGTGGTTCGGTTCAAGAACTAGCCTGTAGGGATGTTTAAGGTCAACTGCAAATTGCCCCTCTCTATTTTGATGCAATGGATGTCTGTGGAATGGAGGGGCTTGTGGTACATCTTCGAGAGAAGGTGCTGCTTTGAGAAAATCCATTCTTCGTTTTATCTTCGCTGCATTCATGGAACCATATACTCGTACTAGATTTTTTTCTGAGTTAAAGATTTTCTCGAGTTTATTGGTTTTGAAATTAATAATCATACATCAATATTATTATACTATTATTTACCAAAAAGGTAAAGGGTTTTATGGAAAAATATTTTTACATAGCTGGTGATCATGAACCTGCCATTATATAGATGGATCAAGAAAATACTGAAGGTACAGACAGAGTGAACGAAAAGGTGGGATTTGGTGATTTGTGTTTTAGGGCGGAGTCATTGTAGCTGGCAGTGGGGGCAGAAGTAGGTGCCGCGGTTGCGGACAAGTATGCGCTCAATGGGAGTGCCACAGACAGGGCAGAGGTTACCGCCAAGGCGGTGGGCAACCTTAAACTGGAAGTGGGCTGTGCCCGTTGTGCCATTGGGACGGAAGTAGGTATCCACGCTGGCTCCCTTGTAACCAATCGCTGAGAGTAGCACCCGCTGAATGCTATGATGTAGCCTTTTTACCTCGTCTGGCGACAGGCTTTTCCCCAGTCTCAGGGGGTGGACTCTGGCAGCAAACAGGGCTTCATCGGCGTACATATTGCCTATGCCGGCAATAAAGGTCTGGTCAAAGAGGAGGGCTTTTATCGGTGCCGTGCGATTATTCAGGCGCTTCAGCAGAATCTGGGGGGTAAAGCTGGCTGCCAGGGGTTCAGGTCCGAGCTTACCGACAATACTATTTATATCCTCTACCAGCCACATCACCCCGAGCTTACGTGGGTCACGGAAGCAAAGCTGGTTTTCTTTGTCCAGGTAGATTATAGCCCGGGTAAATCTACCGGGTTCAGCCGAGGCTGGTTTTAATAGCAGGGAGCCGGTCATTTTCAGGTGGACAATCAGGGCTTCACCGCTGGTCAGGCTGAAGATGAGATATTTGCCGCGCCGGGCCACCCCGGTGATTTTTTGTCCTATGAGTCGGGAGCAGAATTCTGCCACCGATGGCTGGCGTACTATCCCTGTCCAGAACAGGGTAACGCCGCTAACACGGCGACCGACAATATGGGGCAGTAGCTCGTTCTTGGTGCTCTCTACCTCGGGCAGTTCAGGCATCTAAACCATCTCCTCTAAAAAGTGCCCCCTATCTTGGCTTGTGAAAGCTGAATGATATGTCAATAATTACCCCTTAGATTGTTTACTAACCTCACCCCTTTTATATTTCCTTAGCAACCTACCCCCTTTATCCCCCTCCCTTACAAGGGAGGGGGATAAATAGGTTTTGAAGGGGCTGCGCCCCTTCAAGTTTCCCCTCTTAATATAGGGAGGGGGAATTGGTTATATAAGGGAGGCGGAGCCTCCCTTTGACTCTCCGTAATACGGATATATATTCCTATCACGGGGGAAGAGATTTTAGAGAGGGGCGTAGCCCCTCTCTTACTTAGATTCCCCCTTCCCTTA
>DAOUFA010000098.1:0-2717 GCA_034430355.1 Dehalococcoidales bacterium | reverse complement strand
TTACTACCCCCGACGATGCTATTGCCCCCGTAGTATCTCAAATACGGTGGCATAAGGGGCAGAGTGTAGTCCACTGTAGCGGTGCCGACTCAACTGACATTCTACAACCAGCCAGGAAATCAGGCGCCTGGGTCGGTGTCTTTCACCCCTTGCAAACCTTTGCCAGTGCCAGCCAGGCTATAGAAAATATGCCCGGCTCAACCTTTACCCTGGAGGCTGAGGAGCCTTTACTAACAACGCTCAAGGATATGGCTACCGCTCTTGGTGGTTATTGGATTGAGCTAAAGGCAAGTGATAAGGTAATTTATCACGCCTCAGCCGTTATTGCCTGTAATTACCTGGTAACCTTAGTCAAATTAGCTGCCGACCTGTGGTCAACCTTTGACATCCCCAGGCATCAAGCCACTCAGGCACTGCTGCCGCTGATACGAGGCGCAATTCATAATATTGACACCGTGGGTATACCTCAATGTCTCACCGGACCAATTGCCCGGGGTGATACCGGGACGATTAGGAAACACCTTGACGCTTTACACAAAGTAGCTCCCGGCTTGCTTGCCACCTATCGGGAGCTTGGTCGGCAGACCATCCCGATTGCTCTGGCTAAGGGGAGAATAAATCAACACCAGGCTGAGGAGCTAAAGGCTATATTAAAAGAGGTCGTTTAGCAACCTATCTCCCTGACCCCCTCTCCTTTTCAAGGAGAGGGGGATTAAGCGGGTTCCCTGAAAAATCAAAGATTTTTCAGGGTGCATTAAGGGGGTGAGGTTAATAAACAATCTAATTAAAACAATTCGACTAAATATATAAGGGAGGGTCAAATGAGAATAATGCTTAAAAGCAAAATCCACCGGGCTCGAGTTACCCAGTTCAATATTGATTACGAAGGCAGCATTACCATTGACCGGAAGCTTATGGAGGAGACTGACATCCTTCCCGGCGAGCAGGTGCAGGTGCTAAATATCAATAATGGCGCCCGTTTTACTACCTATGCCATTGAGGGGAAGAGCGGTGAAATCTGCCTGAATGGGGCTGCGGCTAGACTGGCGGCTAAGGGAGACATTATTATGGTCCTTTCCTACTGCTATGTTGAGGATGACGAAGCCCGAAGTTTTACCCCCAAACTGGTATATGTTGATGCTAAAAACGCTATCACTAAGAGTAAACGAGCCGTCGGGGTTATACGACTCTAGGAGGCAAAGAGATGCGGGTTACCATAGACCAGATAAAACAGATGAAGCCAAAGGGTGAGAAAATCACCATGCTCACTGCCTATGACTACTCCACAGCCAGGATAATTGATGAGGTAGGAATACCATTAATTCTGGTCGGAGATAGTCTGGGTATGGTAGTCCTTGGTTATGAATCAACTATACCGGTAACTATTGACGAGATGCTACACCACACTAAAGCCGTGGTTAGAGGCACCAGGCAGACGATGGTGATTGGCGATATGCCGTTTATGACCTATCACGTCAGCATTGAGGATGCCTTACGTAATGCCGCCCGTTTTATTCAGGAAGCCGGTGCCCAGGCGGTTAAGCTTGAGGGTGGGGTAACGGTGGCGGAGAAGGTAAGGAGGGTGGTTGATTGTGGCATACCGGTTATGGGGCACATCGGACTTACCCCCCAGTCAATTCATCAGTTAGGCGGCTATAGAGTGCAGGGTAAGACCCCGGAGGCGGCGGCTAGATTACTGGAGGATGCCCGTGTCCTGGAGCAGGCTGGAGCCTTTGCCATCGTCCTGGAGACTGTCCCCGCCCCTCTGGCAGCCCTGATTACCAAAAGTGTCAGCATCCCTACCATTGGCATCGGTGCCGGTATAGGCTGTGACGGTCAGGTTCAGGTTATAAATGACATTTTAGGTTCGTTTACCGATTTTGTTCCCAGGCATGCCAAGCAATACGCCAAACTGGCTGAAATTATCCGGGCTGCCATTACCGAATATGATAGGGAGGTGAAAGGCGGTAGCTTCCCCACTGAGGAGCAAAGCTTCTCTATGGACGAGAGCATATTAGCCGGGCTGACCAAAACTAAATCCCCTCCATCATGATTCTAAAACAAGGAAAGTTAAGCAGAAAACAAGGAGAGTTAAAGAGAGGCAAAGCCTCTCTATTCTTCAGGGCGTTAAAGAGGGACGGAGTCCCTCTTATATAATTACTTCCCCCTCTCCTCTGAAGGAGAGGGGGATTAAGGGGGTGAGGTAGATAACACCTCTATGAAAATCGTTGAAAGAATAGATGACATGAAACGGCTGAGGCGACAGCTTGCCGAGCCGGTTGGCTTGGTGCCGACTATGGGCTACCTCCACCAGGGGCATCTGGCTCTGGTCAGACGAGCCAGAGCTGAAAACCCCTCGGTGGTGGTTAGCATCTTTGTTAATCCCACGCAATTTGGTCCTCAGGAGGATTTTGATAGTTATCCCCGCGATACCAAGCGTGACCTGGCTTTATTGGAAAAGGAGGGGACTGACGTTGTCTTTATGCCCTCGGTAGCCGAGATGTACCCTGAGCTGTTCAATAGCTGGATAGAGGTGGGTAAAGTAACCGAGCGGCTGGAGGGTGCTTCCCGCCCCGGTCATTTCAGGGGGGTTACTACTGTTTGCGCCAAACTATTTAACATCGTTCAACCAACCACAGCCTACTTCGGTCAGAAGGATGCTCAGCAGGTGGTAGTGATAAAGAAGATGGTGGCTGACCTCAATATGAACCTGAAAA
>DAOUFA010000097.1:0-6989 GCA_034430355.1 Dehalococcoidales bacterium | reverse complement strand
TTTTGGTGACCTCACCCCCTGTATCCCCCTCTCCTTTCTAAGGAGAGGGGGAAGAGGTTTTAGAGAGGGGGCGAAGCCCCCTCTCACCTCAACTCCCCTTCCCTTGCCTCTTCTTTAACAGCCCCACCACCCTGTCCAGTATCTTATCGGCTACCTCTCTTTTGGTGAGGAGGGGGAGGTCTTCTACGTTGCCCTGTTTGTCTATCAGGGTTACTTTGTTAGTGTCGGTGCCGAAGCCGTTACTCGGGTCGGTAATATCGTTAGCCACGATGAGGGCAAGCCGTTTTTGCTGAAGCTTTTGCTTGGCGTTGGCGACTATATTCTCGCTTTCGGCAGCGAAGCCGACCTTGAGGAAGTTGCCCTTGACTTCGGTCAGAATATCGGGTGTCCTGATTAGCTCTAGGGTTAGACTGGAGGTTTCCTTCTTAATCTTAGCTTCGGCTACACTCTTCGGCTGGTAGTCAGCTACCGCCGCCGCCATAATCAGGGCATCGGCCTTTTTAACAGCCTTGGTTACTGCCGCCTTCATCTGGGCAGCAGTTTTTATCTGGCTGACCTCAATGCCAGCCGGTTCTGGTAGGGAGGTGGGGGCGGTAATTAGCTTAACCTCAGCCCCTCTATCCCTGGCTGCCTCAGCCAGGGCATAACCCATCTTACCTGAGGAGCGATTGCCAATATGGCGGACAGGGTCAATGGGTTCTTGGGTGCCGCCGGCGGTAACCACAATGCGCTTACCGGCCAGGTCGCTGCCTCGTTGTAACACTTTACTGATGGCATCTATGATTTCGTCAACCTCAGCCAGACGTCCCATGCCTACATCGCCTGAGGTAAGACGACCATGCTCAGGACCAACAATGGTAAAGCCTCTGGCTTTAAGCTTAGCTAGGTTTTCCTGAGTGATGGGGTTCTGGAACATATTAGTATGCATGGCTGGGGCTAAGATAACCGGGGCTTGGGTCGCCAGCACGGTACAACTAAGCATATCATCAGCGATACCGGCAGCCAGCTTGGCAATGATACAGGCTGTAGCCGGGGCGATAGCTACCACATCGGCTGCCTCAGCTAGGGCTATGTGACTTATGCTGGGTTCAGAGGCTGGGCCAAACATATCAGTTACTACCGGTCGGCCAGTAATGCTGCGCAGGGTTAGTGGGGCGATGAACTTGGTCGCCGACTCGGTCATAACTACCTCAACCCTGGCTCCAGCCTGAGTTAACTTGCTGGCAAGGTCAGCCGCTTTATAGGCGGCTATACTCCCGGTTATACCCAGTATTACCGTCTTATCAACTAGCATAATTGCTCCTTAATCAGCTTTATTCATCAGGTAGATGAGTCTCAACCCAATCAATGTCAAATTGAGGTTTACCTCATCAATTACCGGTGTTTCTTTAGCTATAAGTTCAGCCCAGCCCCCGGTAGCCACTACCTTGGCTTTTCCGCCTAACTCTTTTTGGAGGCGGGCCACCATACCTTCAATAAGCCCTACATAGCCGAAGACAATCCCTGATTGAATGGCGGCAATGGTATTGGTACCGATAGCATGTTGGGGGCGGACTAATTCCACCCGGGGTAACATTGCTGCTTGCATAAACAGGGCCTCGGCAGCAGTATCTATGCCCGGGGCAATAGCCCCACCCAGGTAATCACCTTCCTTGGATACGGTATCAAAGGTAGTAGCTGTCCCCAGGTCAACAATGATTACCGGACCGCCGTAGAGGTGATGGGCAGCCGCCGTATTCACGATGCGGTCAGCGCCAACCTCTCGGGGGTTGTCGGTGCGGATGCGTACCCCGGTCTTAACCCCAGCCCCTACCACCAGTGGCGAGATGTGGAAGTATCGCCGAAATAAGTCCTCATAGGTGGCTATCAGCGGGGGGACGACACTGCACAGGGCTGCCTCTTTGATAGCCGCCGTGTCTAGACCCTGGTGGTGTAGCAGGTTAAGCAATAAGGCAGCATGCTCATCCGCCATACGGTGAAGGTTAGTCGCCATGTGCCAGGTAGCGCCAAGCTCCTTGTCTTTAAAGACGCCTAAAGTGGTAACAGTATTGCCGATATCAATGACTAATAACATATACTGGACTATGGTCCACCTTTCCCGAATCTCTTTAGTCTTTCGCTCATCCTCTGCCAGTGGGTTCCCCTCCAGTAGATTCGGTGGCAGGTAAGACACTCCATGTATTGATTTTGGGTTTGGAAAACATAAGGTGGTACCATGTCTTTTACCTCCTGTTTGCTCTTTTCCTGTAGGGGCTGGTTGCATTCTAAACAGATAGTGAACGGCTTAAACTGGCAGTCCAGGTGTAGGCTGTCTATTACCTGATGCATTTGTCGCTCAGGTTCATCACTCTGGATAAGGATGGCTTTGAGCCGTCCGCTGGTTACTACCCGTCTTTTCATAATCTGGGTATCTCTGGTTAATATTGCTCTTTCCTCAGCTAGAGCAATAGCTACCATGCGGGAATCATTACTGCCGTTAAAGAACAGGCTATCATAGCCCATTATCCTCAGCCACTTGGCTAGCTTGCCTACATTGTTGTCGACGATAAACTTCAGGTTGTCTATTAGTCTCACCCCTTCCTGATTTCTCTGATAGCCTGGGAGCGGGTTTATTTTTCATAAGTGAAGTTGCATTCCCTCATGGGCTAAGGTGATTGGATTATTTAGGGCTTTGGCGACTACGGCTATTTCAGCCTCTATCTCCTTCTCTAGAGTCGGGCTCATATGAACCACAACTACCTGTGGCAGGTAACCCTTAACCTTTTGAAAGGTAATTAATTCCTGTTTGAGCAGACTGGGAGTAAGATGCCCTACCTTTTTAGCCGACTCACTGTATCTATCCGAGCCTGTAATTTCGGTAATGAGCAGTTGGGGTGATGCATACTTCCAGCAGTGGGCTAAACCCGATCCGGTATCTGCGGTATAAAATAATGTTTTGCCATTTGGGGAGGTAACCTGATAGCCAACGGTGGGGACAGAGTGATTTACTTCGGTGGCTAGGACGCTGTAGCCTTCAATTTGCTCCGTCCGGTATGGTTCTATTATGGTGAACTTAATTGTTGGATTCTGTTGAGGCTGTTCCAGGAAATTAGGATAAAGCTTGCCATTTAGTAGGTAAGTAGTAAGAGCATCATATACCGCTTGTGTCGAGTAGATGTTAATACTGGTCTGGTAAAGGAAAAAGGTCATACCAATAGCTGGGATATCTCTAATATGGTCGTAGTGCTGGTGGGTGAGCAGGATTGCCTTGAGTTTTTGTTGTGCCTCAAAGGATAAGCTGGAAGTAAGCCCACCGGCATCTATCGCCAGAACATCATCAATTAGCAGGCAGGTGAACTTTGAGCTTTGCGATTCACAGTTATGGGCACCCAGGACTTGAACGTTCATTATTAGATCCAGTGCCGGCGACGGAAGAAGTAGAGCATACCACCGATGATACCTAGCATGATAAGGATTATATAGACGAGGCCGTAGCTTGATTGTCTAAATGGTAACGGAATGTTCATTCCCCAGATACTGGCGATTAAAGTGATGGGAAAGAAGATAGTAGCTACGATAGTCAGTATTCGCATAACCTCATTGGTGCGATTGTTAGCCAGTGAATCATGGGTATCATTTAGCCCCTCAATTATCTCTTTGTATTCATCTAAGCCGTCCCAGATCTTGTCCACATGGTCAACCATATCACCAAAGTAAACTGCCAGATCTGTCTTGGTAAAGCGGCGAACTCTCGGTTCCAGGCTACCGACAACAGCCCTCATTGGCCAGATGATGCGACGAAAGGAGATGACATCACGGCGAAGGGTGGAGATTCCCTTAATTGCCCCCCGCATTCTGTCGGAGAAGATACGGTCTTCAGCCTCCTCTATATTGTCGCCAATCTTATTCAAGATTGGCAGGCAGTAGTCAACCAGCCTATCAATTATGCGGTAGAGCAGGTAGCCGGGACCCTGGCTAAAATTCTCTTGCCGTGATTCCTCATCAATCTGGCACTCCTTGAACAGCTTTACCAGTGGCTTAAGCCCCCCTTTATGCAGGGTAATCAGATAGTTTTGGCCAATAAATACCGATACCTGACTGGGTGTAGTTACTCGTGCCTCTTTATGGAATACGGGGAAGTGTAAGACTAAAAACAGATAGTCTTTATACTCATCTATCTTAGGTCGCTGTATCCGGCTGAGGCAGTCATCTAAATCTAAGGGATGGAAGGAATAGTTTTGAGCCAGATATTCGGTCTCCTTTTCCGTGGCCCGCTCAATGTTGACCCACGTCAGGTCACCCCAGGTAAGGGACTCCAGATTTAGCTGTTCTTCTTTTTTGACCTCAGGAATAGCCATTGCTTCGTTTCCCTTTTAGTTGATTTCGAACCACCCTATTTTATCACAATTAACCGCATAGAAGAAACATACGCCTTTAGTCTACTGGACGATGATACGCTCCACCCACTTCACCCACTCAAGTCCATAGTGGTGCTTGATTACCAGACGCAGGGGATAGCCATGCTCTGGCGGTAATACCTGCCCGTTAACCGTGTGGGCTAGAAAAACGCCGCTTTCCTGAGCCGTCTCCAGGGAAATTGAGCTGTGGTATCCGTCAACACCGTGGAAGACGAGCTCAGTGGCTTCAGACTTGACACCGGCTTCGGCTAGTAGTGTTTCTACGGCGACTCCAGTCCACTCGGCATTGTCGGCAAAGAAAGCAGGGCAGATAAGCAACACTACCTCGGTGACTGTGGGATAGGTTAAAATCTTCTGATAGGTCAGTGTGAGCGGGTTTTCGACAACACCGTCTATAGTAAGCCGGTACTGTTCAATGTCTACCTCTACCGATTCTGGATGGGTGGTGTGTAGCTCATCTACTGGTGTTATCGGCAGTTCTGAATTGTCTACATCAGCCGGGTGCGTATCAATGAGGTAGGAAAGGTCAGCAGTCGGCTCTTCAGTCGGCGGTTCCTCAGTAACCAGCCACTCACCAGCGGGCAAACAGGAGGTAACTAGAGCCACCCCTAGCAAAATAACTAACGTTACTAGCCACCTTGGTCTATATTTCTTCATCTTATTTTCCCTCCCCTTTATTCCTATCACAATTCTTGTTACAGAGCACATAACCTGATATACTAAAAAGGTATTTTTACTTCAAATTAGTTAGGGTTTAGGATGAAGTCCACACCGCCTTCCTGGAGACACAGGATTAGCCTCAGAATTAAGAAAGCGCTGGGAATGAATATTCTCCTGTGTGATAGCTGTAAATGGAATTGGCGTGGGGCGTGTCACAACCCAGACCGCCCCAACGCCACCTGGTGCCCCGACTATAAAAAGCGGGGAAAGTAGTTCTACTTCCGCTCTATAATCATTGCCATTCCCTGACCACCTCCGATACACAGTGTTGCCAGCCCGAACTGGAAGTCTTTACGCATCATTTCATAGATAAGGGTGACTATAATTCTAGCCCCGGTACAGCCTATGGGATGTCCTAATGAAATTCCACTACCGTGGGGATTTGTTTTGGCTAAATCTAGCCCTAATTCTCTAATCACCCCAATGGCTTGAGAGGCAAAGGCTTCATTTAATTCAACCAGTTCAATATCCTTCAGGCTGAGCCCAGCCAGCTTGAGTGCTTTCTTGGTGGCTGGAACCGGTCCCAGACCCATATAGGCCGGGTCAACACCACCAGAGGCATAAGACCTGATAGTAGCCATTGGCTTTAACCCAAGCTCCTTTGCCTTTTCTGCCGACATTATCACCAGGGCAGCGGCGGCATCGGTTATTCCCGAGGCATTACCTGCAGTTACCATTCCATCCGGTTTAAATACCGGGGGCAGTGCGGCTAATGCCTCCATAGAAGTTTGCCTCGGGTGTTCATCGGTATCAAATAGTTTAACTTCTCCCTTCTGCCCGACCTCAACCGGAACTATCTCTTGTTTAAATGTCCCATCCCTGGTCGCCGCCAGGGCTCTTTGATTGCTTATTAAGGCAAGTTCGTCCTGCTCCTTTCTGGTTATGCCATACCTTTCGGCTATATTTTCCGATGTTACACCCATATGGTAACTATAGAATATTTCCCATAATCCGTCGTAGACCATACCATCAATCATCTCGGTATTGAACATCCTGGCTCCCCACCTGGCTTTCGGTACATAGTAGGGGACGGCGCTCATATTTTCCATGCCACCAGCGACAATAACTTCAGCATCACCAGTCCGTATTGATTGAGCCGCCAGGGCTACCGATTTCATCCCCGAAGCACAAACCTTGTTTACCGTATAGGCAGTTACCTCTTTGGGGATACCGGCGTAGATTGCCGCCTGGCGGGCGGTATTCATACCTTGCCCCCCCTGGATAACGTTCCCCATTATAACCTCATCTATCCTTACCTCTTTCAGGGAATCGTCCCAGTCATGGTATCTCTTCTCCAGCTCAATCAAACCGGCATCTCTAAACATCTCAGGTGCGTAGCTCAATACCTCAGGGTCTCTCTTGGGTCGTAGACCAACCCTCTTTAGTGCTTCCTTTATAACAATGCTACCCAATTTGGCGGCCGGGGTATCTCGCAGTGCTCCGCCATAATTACCTATAGCTGTTCTTACCCCGCTAACAATAACAACCTCGGTCATAAAATCCCCCTTCTTTTTAGCCTTAGCTATTTCCCCCACTCGCTTGGCCATAGCTGGACTCAAATGGGGAGCACCATAGCGAATTCTAACTTGACGGTAAGCTAGAAGTCAATATTGTTAATCTTTATCTACCTCATCCCCCTTTAGATTTTTAGTGGTAATATTATTGGTAACCCCATCCCCTTTATCCCCTTCCCCTTATCAAGGGGAAGGGGAATCAATTATATAAGGGAGGCTTCGCCTCCCTTTGACCCTCCATAATATGGATATATATTCCTATCATGAGGGGGAAGAGAATTCTTTAAAGGGGCTTCGCCCCTTCTAATCCCTTTACTAAATAACCAGAGGAAGAGGTGTCTAACAGGAGCGAAGCCTG
>DAOUFA010000096.1:0-5342 GCA_034430355.1 Dehalococcoidales bacterium | reverse complement strand
GAAATTGCCTGGGGCGGCGCATAGCTACGCAAACTATACCTCTAATTTGGCCTCTAAGAACCATCGGTACAATAAGCTGGATTTGGATTCGCATCTTTTTAACCTCAGGTGTACTCAGCCTGGGGTCATAAGCAGTATCATCCACTACCATAGGTTGGCACGTTTTGGCTACCTCGCCATAAACGCCCTCACCAATCTTTATCCCATCTACAGTCCGGGCGAATTCATCAGATACACCTTCGTAGGCAACAATCCTCAGTTTTTGGTTTTCTTCATCTAGGGAAAATATCAGGGTAACCTCTACTTCCATTAGCTCTGATACCATATGAGTGGCCTTGTCTAAAATCCTGTCAAGCTCCAGGGATTCGCCGAGCAGGGTTGAGATGGTATTAAGTATGGTCTGGCGTTTCTCATTCTTCCTCGCCGACTGAACATAATGTTGAAGAATCTCGTGTGCCGACTGTAGTTCGGCTAAAGCGGCTTGGGTTTTATCCCTTTCCTGGGCTCGCGTCCAAACCCCCCACGAAGCCAGTATACCTATGGCCAGGATGCCTCCGGTCTCCAGAAGGGCATCTCTAGGCACCGGCGAGATAAGGATGGCTCTGGGTAGCATAATGGCTAATGCAACGAAAGAGGTGATTAGGCTTCCCTTTAGCCTGAAGGTGAAACTGGCGTAGATTATGGGCAACAGAAAAAGAATGCGGTCCAAGGCGTGTCGGGTCAGGCCGAAGTGAAAGCTGGGTGGCGTACCGGTAATACCAGTTAGCTCGATATAGTGAAGTACACTACAAAGCACCAAAAAGACCAGGACAAGCCAAAAATTACGGTTTCGTATAAGTCCCATCGGTATAACCCTAAAATGCTGATTGCTCATGGGAGGTCTTCAATGGCAAACCAACCCCTTTTCAGGCCATACAGTATTGCTTCAGAGCGGGAACCCACCCCCAGCTTATTGAAGATGCTCCTCATGTGGGCTTGGACGGTGCGCTCGCTGATAAAGAGGGTATCGCCGATATCCTTATTACGCATACCTTTAGCGGCTATCTTGAGTACTTCCGTCTCGCGTTCACTCAAGGGTGACAGGGGTCGGACCGGCGCCGGCCCCTCGGCAGGAGTTTTGAAGCGGGTCATCAGCTTGCGCAGGACTGTAGGATGAATCATCGGCTCTCCAGCATAGACGGCTCGAACAGCACCAATCAACTCGTCACCACTTACATTCTTCAGTAGATAACCGGCGGCGCCTGCTTCCAACATGCTGAAAATATATTCATCATAATCATAACCGGTGAGGACAAGCACTATGGTGGCGGGTAAGATAGCCTTGATTTGCTTGGTAGCCTCAATGCCACTAAGTTTGGGCATGGCGACATCCATAATGACCACATCAGGCTTGAATTGGCTGGCCAATCGGACCGCCTCCTCACCATCACCAGCCTCACCCACAATCTCAAAATCCTGTTCACGCTCCAGGAGTTGGCGAGTACCTTGTCGCACCACCACGTGGTCTTCAGCCAGTAGAATCCTGATAGTATTCATAGTATGCCTTCTCTGCTATCAGTATAAGCCGTTTCGGTAGTATCTTCAACCACGGTGGTAGTGAGTGCTATGAAGGTAATCTCTTGGTGGAAATACCTAGGTAAAAATGCCTAGTCGGCAGTCGGATGTTTGCGTTAAGGCGAAGTGAAAAATAGGCACTAAGGCGGATGGCACGAGACTTCCGATATTGTTAAATATAAACAGAGGCCAAGAATGACGAATGGGAGTAAAGGAAATATGGCTCAAATAATGGTGGAGAAGGAGGGAAAGGCGATGAAAATAGGCGATACGGTCAAAATTAGGAAGTGCGAGCCAATACCGGGGGTGGTGGGCGAAAATGCTGATATAGTAGATATGCAAATCCAAGAGTTCGAGAAATATACTGTATATCCTTTGTGGGTCAAGATCACCTCTGGCGAGCGCAAAGGCAAGATTTACGGCTTCCGATATGATGAGGTAGAGATACTACCTAAAGCGTATGAGGTACAAGTCGTAAGCAAGAGAGGAGGGACAGAGACAGTGAAGACAAAAGTGGCTGAACAGCTGGAAGAGCTCCTGAAGGGCGTTACTACGGTAGAGGAGGTGGCCGAGGTAGAGAAGGCTATTAACGAAGTCAAGGGGAAGGTCTTGGCCGAGCCGGCTCTGGGCTTCTGGGAAGGAAAGACACCCTGCTGGGAGATGTTCCGCTGTCCCGAGGCAATGAGGAATGAGTGTCCGGCATTTAAGTATCGGACTCTGCCGTGCTGGCAGATTGAGGGTACTTACTGCAAGCTTCTCGATTACGGGCAAAGGGGCGATGGCACCGATATCTGCCAGGTATGCCGAGTTTACAAGAAATGGGGTCACGGTGAGCCGATAGAGATAAAGCTTTGTGGTAAGGGATTCAATCCGGCTGGGAAAGCAGTTCCCAGGTGAGCTAAAAAGAGAAAGGCTGGAGCTAGATAATAACTATAACGCGGAATTGCCTAATTAGTATTAACTTCGAGGGCATATATCGCAAGTAATGAGGATACACCAGCTTGTGATAGGTGTTCTCTTTGTATTAAAACATGGCGACCAAGCTCACCTTAACCAGGCGAGCTAGCAATTATCGCCACAATTATTACAATCGCCGCATATTACCGCAGCAGGAGGTATAACATGGCAGCAGTGGAAAGTGAGGTGCGTCCAGGAGTTGGGTATGCGGGGAGGGTTTTCCGACAAATTCAGGAAGTGATTGATGAGACTGGCGGGCAGGCTGGCGCCCTTATTCGGGTGCTGCAGCAGGCACAGGGACTAATTGGCTATCTCCCAGCCCCGGTAATAAAGACTATCTCCCGAGATTTAAAGGTTCCTCTCAGCGAGGTATATGGGATAATCAGTTTTTATCACTTCTTTTCTATGGTGCCTAAGGGTAAGTATGTTATTCAGGTGTGTATGGGCACCAGTTGCTATGTTAAGGGGGGACAGAGGATTCTGGATGCCTTAAGGAAGGACTGGGGGCTAGAGCCTGAGGGAATTACTCCCGATGGCAGGTTCTCTCTGGAAACCGTTCGCTGCCTGGGTTGCTGTGGTCTATCCCCGGTAATGGCTATTGGTGAAGATGTCCACCGAAAGGTCAAACCCAGCCAGGTAAAGGATATTCTGAATTCTTACCGTTAGGAGGGAATAGAAGGTGGTGCGAATCTCCTCTATAGAGGATCTGAAAAGATTGAAAGCGGCTGTAGAACCGCTTTTTGCTGTGCGTGAAGATGGGGACTTCACCAAGATTAAAACTACACCTGAAATTAACATCCGGGTTTGCCGGGGGAGCGGTTGCACTGCATCTGGGTCAGAAAAGGTAACCAGGGCCTTTGAAGAGTCCATCAAGGGAAACGGGCTGGAGAAAAGGGTCAAGATTATAATAACAGGGTGTCATGGTCTTTGCGAGATGGGGCCTATAGTTATAATCAACCCTGGGGATATCCTTTATACCAGGGTGAAAGAGGAGGATATAGAGGAGATTGTACAGAGCCATCTAATAAAAGGCGAAATAGTGGAAAGATTGGTTTACCATGACCCGATAACAGGAAAACCAATACCGAGATACGGCGAGATTAGTTTCTATTTGGGGCAGGAGAGGAGAGTGCTGCATAATAATGGCTTCATCAACCCCTGGAGCATTGATGAATATATTGCCCGGGATGGTTATCAAGCCCTGGGCAAGGTCTTGACTCAGATGGAGCCTGAAGAGGTCATTGATGAGATTAAGAAGGCGGGGTTACGGGGTCGGGGAGGAGCCGGCTTCCCTACAGCTACAAAATGGGGATTTGTTCGCAGTGCGTCCAGTGAGGGGAAATACGTAGTTTGTAATGGTGATGAAGGTGACCCCGGGGCTTATATGAACCGGTCCGTCCTGGAGGGTACCCCCCATTCAATAATCGAGGGGATGGCTATTGGTGCCTATGCTATAGGGAATGTGTGCCAGGGCTATGCCTATGTTAGAGCTGAGTATCCTCTGGCTATTGAGACTCTAAGCCACGCCATCGCTCAAGCCCGAGAGTATGGTCTCTTGGGCAAAAATATTTTAGGTACCGGCTTTGAATTTTCTATTGATATCTTCCCCGGGGCTGGTGCCTTCGTCTGTGGGGAAGAAACAGCCCTTTTGGGTTCCATCGAGGGGAAAAGGGGAAATCCCAGGCAAAGACCTCCCTTCCCGGCCAACGTCGGGGGAGGACTCTTTGGTAAGCCTACCGCTATCAATAATGTGGAGACATGGTCAGATGTCCCCCAGATTATTTTAAAGGGAGCTGACTGGTTTGCCAGCGTTGGCACGGAGAAAAGCAAGGGGACAAAGACCTTCAGCCTGGTGGGGAAAATAAACAATACAGGACTGGTCGAGGTCCCCCTAGGGACACCGCTAGGAAAAATTGTATTTGATATTGGCGGAGGGATACCGAACGGCAAAAGATTCAAGGCAGTTCAGATAGGTGGACCATCGGGGGGTGTTATCCCCATTGAGCATCTCAATACGCCTGTTGATTATGAAGCGGTTACCGCTCTAGGAGCAATTATGGGCTCGGGTGGACTGGTGGTCATGGATGAGGATAGTTGCATGGTGGATGTGGCTAAATTCTTCCTTCAATTCACTAGGGATGAGTCCTGTGGTAAATGTACTCCTTGCCGGGCAGGGATTCCTGAGATGTTGCAGATTCTAAACAAGGTCAGCCGGGGAGAAGCCACCCTGGAAGAGCTGGATACTCTGGAAGAACTGGCTGAGATGGTTGCCTCGGCTTCTCTATGTGGGCTAGGGCAAACCAGTCCAAATCCAGTCTTAACCACACTACGCCACTTCCGTGAGGAGTATGAAGCTCATATTATAGATAAAAAGTGTCCGGCTGCCGTTTGTCAGGCCCTATTTAGAGCCCCCTGTCAGCATACCTGTCCTGTAGAACTGGATATCCCCGGTTATATCAGTTTGATTAAGGAGGGTAAGTTTGTTGAAGCTTACTGTTTAATCAAACAGCGCAATCCTTTCCCCTCCATCTGTGGTCGGGTGTGTCACCACCCCTGCGAGTTTAAGTGTCGTCGAGATCAGATTGATGAGCCAATAGCCATCAGGGAGCTTAAGAGGTTTGTTGCTGACTACGCTTTTAATTTGGGGGTTAACTATGCGCCTAAGATAAAGGCAAGGAAGAAGGAGAAGGTGGCTATCATCGGGGCTGGTCCCGCCGGGCTATCAGCAGCCTGGGACCTTGCCCTGGAAGGATACCAGGTTACCATCTTTGAGGCTCTTCCTGTGGCTGGGGGAATGCTGGCGGTAGCCATCCCTGAGTATCGTCTGCCTA
>DAOUFA010000095.1:0-3556 GCA_034430355.1 Dehalococcoidales bacterium | reverse complement strand
TCAAGCCCTTTTACCTTTTGTGGCACCTTGATGTAGACAAAGTATATTATTAACCCGCAAGCTAATCCGATAGCGATGAGTATACCTATAATCATCTTCCCTTTATTCCCCCCACTTATATTATAATATTTATTATATCATCCCTCCAAATCCAAGGAAGGCAAGGCCAAGAAGGGCAGCAATTATAAAGGCGATGGGTAGTCCCTTCATTGACTTGGGGATATTGGCCATTTCTAGCTTCTCCCGTATGCCTGACATCATGGCTAAGACGAGGGTAAAGCCTAAGCCACCACCGAGGGCGGCAACTATACTACCAGTGAGAGAATAATCCTGGGTTACGTTTATCAGGGTGATGCCGAGCACGGCGCAGTTGGTGGTAATAAGGGGTAGGTATATGCCAAAGGAAAAATAAAGCCCCAGGTTCGTTTTCTTGATGAACAGCTCTATAATCTGGACCAGCGTGGCTATCACCAGTATAAAGATAACGATATACATATACTCAATGTCAAAGGGAATAAGGATACGCTGGTAGATGAGCCAGGTGGCCAGTGAGGCAATAGACATTACGAAGGTGACGGCTATCCCCATACTGATAGCACTATTTAATTGCTTGGAGACGCCGAAGAAGGGACAGAGACCCAGGAACCTCACCAGGATGAAGTTGTTGATGAGAACCATACCGAGGAATATGGCAATGAGTTCAGTCACCCTTCATCACCCCCTTCCAGCGGAATATGGCCATGATTAGCCCGATGACCAGGAACGCCCCGTACGGTAGCACAAAGATAGCCATAGGGTGTTCTCCTAGGACAGGTAGGGTGCCAAAATCAAAACCGAATACCGTTAGATTGCCGGTCCCCAGCACTTGCCTTATAAACGATATCATAAGCAGGGCTAGCATAAAGCCAATGGTAATCCCCAGGGCATCAGCAATGGAGTGTAATACTGGGTTCTTGGAGGCAAAAGCCTCGGCTCGGCCGAGTATTATACAGTTTACTACTACCAGTGGCAGAAATATGCCTAAGGATTCGTAGGTATCCGGAAGGTAGGCGTGGAATATTAGATTCACTGCGGTAACCAGGGTGGCAATTATGACGATAAATATGGGAATCCTCATTATGTTGGGGACAATTTTCCTGATAGCGGCTATTATTATGTTCGCTCCCAGAAGGACAATGAGCACTGCCAGGGTCATACCCAGGGCGTTGTCAATCGAGGTGCTGATGGCCAATGTCGGGCATAAACCTAGGGCAAGGACAAAAACGGGGTTTGAGAGAATTAGTCCCTTGGCAAACTCTTTGCCGAATTTACCCATTTACCCTCCTTCCTCACTGTCCTTCAGCAGTTTAACCTTTTCCATAGCTTCGGTTCTAACGGCGTCAACCACCGCCGAGGAACTTATCGTTGACCCGGTTATGGCGTCTATCTGTCCACCATCCCGGCTTAGAGCCACGTCGGCAATATTTAGCCCCCTGAACATATCGGTAAAAGAACTCTCAGCTATTCTACTGCCCAGCCCCGGCGTCTCCTTGTGAGAGATTATGGTTATCCCTTTTATCGTCGTCTCATCCTCGAGTCCGACCAGGATATTAATATCGCCTCCGTATCCCTTCCCTATAGCGATAAAGGCATAGCCAACCTTATCACTGTTTGAGTATATTATGTATATATCATCCTTAAACTCATATCGGCTCATTTCGGGGAACATCGCCGAGAGCATATTCTGCACTTTTTCTTCCTCTTGGGCTTCAATCCTGTCCCGGGTAAGGCTGTCAACATAGGTAAGCAGGCTGACACATACTGCCACCACTATGGTAAGCAGGATTATGGGGAAAGCATTTTTCAAAGTGCTTTTAGCCGCCACGTGCCACCTTCTTTACCAGCCCGTAAGGCCTAACCTTAATAAAGCGGTCAATAAGGGGGGTAATGGCGTTCATAAACAGGATGGAGTAACAAACCCCCTCGGGCATACCGCCGAAGTGTCTTATCATTACGGTTAATACTCCAAGAGCCACAGCAAATACTATTTTCCCCCGGTTGGTAAGAGGCGAGGTTACATAGTCGGTGGCCATAAAGAAGGCGCCGAGCATGAGTCCCCCGGACAGGATGTAAAATAGAGGGTCCTGACCTAAGGCGGCCGCCATTAAGGCGACCATTCCGATGTAAACTGCCGGGATTCTCCAGTTTATTATACCGCGAGCCAAAAGGAAGATGCCGCCAATTATTATAAGGAGGGCTGAAGTCTCGCCCAGCGAGCCAGCAGTGTTGCCCATGAACATCGCCTGGTATAGTGATAGTTTGTCAGCCTGCCAGACAAAACTCTCACTTAGGGGGGTGGCAGAGGTTATCGCATCAGCAGTAAAGCCCATCGGCTTTACCCACGTCGTCATCTGCATCGAGAAGCTGACGGACATAAAAGCCCGGCCGCCCAGGGCGGGATTAAATATGTTGTGCCCCAGACCACCGAAAGCCTCCTTGACAATACCAATGGCGAATATAGAGCCTATTGCCGCCATCCACAAGGGTATTGTCGGCGGCAGGACTAAGCCCAGCAGAATGCCGGTGACCACAGCGCTCCCGTCCATAACAAAGGCTCGGTTCCTTAATCTCTTGCATACATACTCGGTTACCACCGCTGCCGCCACGCTCACACCAATCACCGACAGCGCACGATAACCAAAGAAATATATTGCCGCTCCGGTGGGAAACATAAGGGCAATCACTACCCGATACATTATCTTGCTCACGGAGAGCCCTTTCCACAGGTGTGGGCCAGGTGAGACTAAGAATTTCCTCTCTGGTATCACTTCTTGACTGCCCTCTTAGCCAGTTCTCTCTTGGCTACCTTTATGTACTGCACTATCGGTATGTTTGCCGGGCATGTGTAAGCGCAAGCTCCGCACTCAAAGCAGTCATCAATATAAGCCTGTTGGCACTCATCGTACCTGCCTGCCTTGGCATACCTAGCCAGCAGGGTAGGCATGAGATACGTGGGACAAACCTCTATGCACTTGCCACAGCTTATACAGTCCTGCTCTCTTATTGGTGTGCTTTCTTTTACAATTATGCCGTTGGTTCCTTTAATCACAGGGAAATCAAGGTCAAACTGGGAGAACCCCATCATCGGCCCGCCAAGGATGACCTCGTTGGCTTTGCCGTCTATCCCTCCACAGTAATCTATCAGACTCCTTAGCGGGGTGCCGAACCTGACCAGAAGATTCTTCGGATTCTTAACCGCACCGGTGACGGTTACCACTCTCTCGACAAAGGGTTTGCCTTCAACGACAGCATCGTGAATTGCCTTAGCGGTACTTACATTGTGGACGACCACACCAACATGCAGTGGCAGCCCACCGATGGGAACTTCCCTGCCCAATATCATTTTGGTCAGAATTTTTTCCGCACCCATCGGGTATTTTGATTTTAGAGGAATTATCTTAAAATCCTCTTTGAACCCCATGGCCACTATTAGCTCCTCCATGTGGTCTATGGCATCTTCCTTGTTATCCTCAATGGCGATATAGATACTATCTGGAGAGAGCACCTTCTTTATGAT
>DAOUFA010000094.1:0-13006 GCA_034430355.1 Dehalococcoidales bacterium | reverse complement strand
GAGCTACCCAGAATATGCTACAAGCTTAGTCAGCTCTTTTATCTTGCCTGGCTAGCCTCTGCTGACCGAGTTTAGCTAAGCCAGTCGATAACTCTTTCACCACCCTTATCGACATTGGGGTGATGGCACCTCAACTTTTCGACACCCAATCCCAACCCATTGAGGCGAGGTCAGGTTGGGCGTGCCACCTGTTTAGTTAGGCAGCAAGAGCGAATTGAGTTTCGCCAGTTATTTTTACCACTTGTTTTATGAGGGTAGCGGCACCTCAGCTTGCAATCCTGCAGCATACTCCCCCTGTCGAACCCACGCGTCCCCATTTACTACATGGATAGATTGGATGTAAACTACCTCCTTTGAGATTTTTGCCTCCGTTTTATGGCTCGACCGACTTCTCTTTCTGCTTCACGGCGAATTATAGACTCTCGCTTGTCATATAGCTTTTTACCTTTGGCTAATGCTACTTCAACCTTGGCGATACCATCTTTAATATATAGTTTTAATGGCACCAGCGTAAAGCCTTTTTCCAGCACCTGGCTGGAAAGGCTATCAATCTGCTTGCGATGTAATAGTAGCTTCCGAGGTCGGGTTGGCACATGGCTTAAATAGCTACCGGCTTCATAGCGAGCAATATGAGCGTTTAATAGCCATAATTCCCCCGCCTCGGGCTTAACATAAGCATCGCCTAAACTTACTCTACCGGTTCGGATTGACTTTATTTCGGTACCGGTAAGGGCAATGCCAGCCTCTATACCCTCCTGTATATGATAATTATGGTACGCTTTGCGGTTGGTAACTACCGTCTTTATTGCCACGCTTCAAATTAAATTATATCATATGTCAGGGGCTGGCTCAAAAAGCTAAGGCAGCAGGTCGTTGTCACTTTACTAATATGATGTGACATTGCCACTGGGGTGAGCTATGGGGGAAGTCGGAGCGGAAATGGGCACCTCGGCTCTCTTGTCTAAGCAGGGCGGCCTCAGTTACTAATCGACCGGTTATCACCAGGTTGTTTAGCTCATAGGAGGGGCGGTCTGTAGGCTGGGGTAGGCAGTTTTGCCAGGTAGCCAGAACATCGGCGGCCTCGGTCAGGCTTTCCTTGTCGCGTATGATACCTACCTTATCCCAGTGCAATTCTTGCAGGGCGGAGCGGCTGGGTGGAGGCATAGTCTCAAGAACCTGTCTCTGGCTCAGCCGGTGGTGGGCTTCTTGGCTCTGGCTCTGGTCAGGGCTAGGTGTCTCAGTTTCCCTGGTCGTTCTGCCCACAATTCGCTTGCTGAATACGACGGCTTCAAGGAGTGAGTTTGAAGCTAGTCGGTTGGCTCCATGGACACCAGTACAGGCAGTTTCACCCACAGCGAATAGTCCAGCTATATTGGTTTCTCCCCAGCTATTGGTCTTGATACCGCCCATCATATAGTGTGCCGCTGGTGCTACTGGTATCACACCTTTGGTAATATCCAGTCCGTGGTCCAGGCAGAAGCGGTAGATATGAGGAAACCGGGTGGTAATAACATAGGGTGGTAAATGGGTAACATCAATAAAGACCCTGTCCGAGCCTGTCTTTTTCATCTCATAGACTATGCTGCGAGCGGCTATATCCCGTGGTGCCAGGTCAGCCTCTGGTGTATAGTCAGGCATGAAGCGGTGGCCGTCTACATTGCGCAGTACTCCGCCTTCGCCCCTGACCGCTTCCGATATAAGAAATGGAGTTACCCCGGGCAGGCGGAGGGCGGTAGGATGGAACTGGAAGAACTCCATGTCAACTATCTCAGCCCCGGCGTTGAAGGCTAGAACTATGCCATCACCAGTGGCTATGTCTGAGTTAGTACTGAATTTATATAACTGCCCGGCACCACCGGTAGCCAGAATCAAAGAGCGACAGCCAAATTCCTCAATGGAGCCGGTATGGCAATCAAGGGCTTTAACTCCCTTAATTACCCCCTTTTCTACCAGAATTTCAGTAGCCAGACAATCTTCAAGCACCTGGATTTTAGATGAACGTGCCTGTTCACTGAGGGTGACTTCAATATGTTCGCCAGTGGCGTCACCCCCGGCGTGAAGGATACGGGACACACTGTGAGCTGCCTCTCTAGTCAGGGCAACCTCCCCGTTAACGGTATCAAAGGGCACGCCAAAATTGACCAGGTCGGCAATGCGAGCCGGGGCTTCGTTGACTAAGATACGCACTGCTTCTATATCACACAAGCCGTCTCCAGCGGATATGGTATCCTTAAAGTGACTCTCTGGGGAGTCATTCTTACCTATAGCGGCAGCAATACCCCCCTGAGCATATTTAGTATTGCAGTCATCAATACTGCCTTTGGTTATAATCAGCACACTCCCCTGCTTGTTGGCCAGCAGGGCGGTATACAGCCCGGCAATACCACTGCCCACGATAACATAGTCATACTGCTTCATCAGGCTATCCTGTACCTGGCTTTCCCCTCCTGGTAAAGGTCTCCGCCATAGATATCATTTACCACCGTGACCGGGAAATCTTCTACCTCTAGGCGGCGAAGTGCCTCAGCGCCAAGCTCCTGGTAGGCTATTACCTCTGATTTCTTTATGCTCTTGGCGGCCAGAGCCCCGGCACCACCAATGGCGCCGAAATATACGGCTTTATATTGCTTCATAGCCTCCTTCACTGCCGGTGAGCGCATCCCCTTGCCAATCATCCCTTTAAGCCCCTCGGCTATCAGGCGGAGTGAGTAGCTGTCCATGCGGCCGCTGGTAGTAGGACCCGCCGACCCAATAGGTTGCCCCGGTCTAGCCGGGCTGGGGCCCATAAAGTATATCGTTTGCCCTCTGATATCAAATGGCAGGGGCTTTCCTTGGTCTAAAGCCTCAATCATCCTTTTATGGGCAGCATCCCGAGCCACATATATGGCGCCGGTAAGCAAAACCTCGTCCCCGGCTTTAAGGTCTTTTACAGTTTCGTCGGTTAGGGGGAGCGTAATTTTTTTAGTCATCAATATCTCTCATGGTGTTTCTGCTTTTACTAAATCTGAACTATATTACTCCTGGGGCACGGGTGGTATCAAACCCGACTTCATCAGCAGGGCAGTAGCTTCTCTTGACTCTTTAATCATCTTTTCGGCTTGCTTGGTCAGCTCCTCAACGCTGGGCGTTTCTCGAGCCACCCCTTGCTCTACGGCTTTCATTCCTACTGCTACCGCTTCCCTGATAAAGACTTCCCACTCTCCCATAGTGGGGATAATATTATCCTCGCTTATCCCTCGGTCCTCGGCACATTTAGCTAGCTCGTAGGCGGCAGCGATGCACATTTCATCGGTGATGGTCTTAGCTTTAACATCCAGGGTGCCTCGGAAGATGCCGGGGAAACCAATAGAATTATTCACCTGGTTGGGGAAATCGGACCTCCCTGTAGCTACAATCCTGACGCCAGCCCCTTTAGCTTCCCATGGCCAGATTTCAGGGATGGGGTTGGCACAGGCAAAAAGGATAGCATCCTTGGCCATATTTTTTAGCCACTCCGGCTTGATGGTATCTGGTCCTGATTTGGATAGTGAGATACAGATATCAGCTCCTCTTAGAGCCTCGGCAATTTTGCCAGTCCTCTTCTCGGGGTTGGTTCTCTGGCACAGGTCCCATTTGTAGGGGTTCTCCTTTTGTTTCTGCTGAAGGTCAGTCCTAGCAGCGTGTAAAATACCCTTGCTATCAACAAAGATGGTATTTTCCGGTTTGAAGCCATCGGCAAAAAGAACTCTGGTAATGGCTACATTGGCTGCCCCGACGCCGATTAGGGTGATACTTACTTCCTCCTTTTTCTTACCCACAATCTTGAGGGCATTGGTCAATCCGGCCAGGGTAACGGCTGCTGTCCCCTGTTGGTCATCATGCCATACCGGGATAGTCATCTCCCGGCGTAAGGTATCAAGAATATAGAAGCACTTGGGATTAGAGATATCTTCCAGGTTGATACCGCCAAAGGATGGCTGGAGCCACTTCACCGCCTGGATTATTTCATCGGGGTCTTTGGTATCCAGGCAAATGGGCACGGCATCCACCCCGCCTAGGTATTTAAATAGAAGTGCCTTACCCTCCATCACCGGCAAACCAGCCTCGGGACCAATATCGCCCAGTCCCAGAACCCGGGTGCCATCGGAAACTACGGCTACGGTGTTCCACTTGTTGGTATATTGATAGACCTTTTCCTTATTCGCTTTTATGGCTCGGCAGGGCTCGGCTACACCCGGGGTGTACCAGATAGCAAAGTCGTTAAAATCACGAACTGCACATTTAGCCATGGTCTGCATCTTGCCCCGATAAAATGGATGCAACCTCATGGCGTCCTGTGCCGGCTTACGTGCTTTAGCCAGGAGTTCTTCTTTAGTTAGCTTATGAGACATTGCCACCTCCTTAGACCGATATTCACCAATTTGACTGTACCACTATTTTTTCTCAGCTACAGGTAACCCCATATTTCTCCTGATTAGCCAGGCGTTCTTTATCCCGGGACAGAGTTTAATCCCAGCCTTTAAGCTTATAGTAATCGGACAGCATCTTGTCGAATTCAGATTTCGGCAGCACTTTGCCGCTGTCTTCAAGCTTTTCTTCAAAAAACCTCCTGGGCAGGGTATCAGCCTCTTTAGTCATGCCCTCACGCAGGTTAAACTCCCTGGCTTTGTTGGTAATATCCAGGGCTAGTTTCTGTAA
This sequence comes from Dehalococcoidales bacterium, assembly GCA_034430355.1. Taxonomy (GTDB): domain Bacteria; phylum Chloroflexota; class Dehalococcoidia; order Dehalococcoidales; family E44-bin46; genus E44-bin46. Next base: position 8,329 of record DAOUFA010000094.1, on the reverse strand, counting down.
TCCCTTCTTGTCCAGCTCCATCCCGGTGGCGGCATTTATCAGCAGTGATATTTTATCCCAGAGGTATATATCTCGGAAAAAGCGGCAGATAATCAGGGAGTCAAAAAGGGTATGCCTATCCTCAAAGTCAATAACCACCTCGGCTTTGCCCTCGATTTGTTCCGGAGGTATTACTCCTGAAAGCTCTGCCTTATAAGCAGTGGCTCTTAAATGGCAGGCGCCTCTATCATTAACGGCATAGGCTAACCCCATTGCTTTTAACACCCTGGGCTCATAGCCACCAGGCTCCAGCCCTTTAACATGGATAGCCAGGTCTTCCAGTCCCCACTCTTTGGCAGCGTATCTTATGCCTTCAGCCAGAATAGCTCCAATCCCTTCTCTTCGAGCCACCTTGTATAGTAAATCCGCAATGCCATCAACATCGCCATATTCCAGCCTAATGCCGATTGATTTCCGGTGAGAAGCCTCGATGGTAAAGGCGGCGAGATTACCAAATGTGATGGTATCTATACCCAGTCTATCGCATATGTCATTAAGATAGGCAACCTCTCTAATATCATCTATCATACATAGACCACCCAGAGCATAGGTAGTCTCAAATTCAGGGCCCACAATTTTTAACCCCTGGTGTCTCCCCTCCATAACCTGTGAGAGGTTGCCACAAGCCAGATAACATTTCGGGCATGCCTTGGCTCTGACATTGCAATTTGTTTTCAGGGCATCTATAGTCAGGTTTGGCCACTTGTCATAGGTTCCCCGAGACCAGTACTTGGTCGGGAAGGCACCGACTTTGTTCAGCCCCGGTATCATCTGAAGTGTTCCCTCACCGTAATATTTCTTGGCGACAGGGTCACCTCTACCGGTAGCTTTTAATTCGTCCCATACTTTATTAATTGCCTCAGGCTTGGCTACCTGCCTTCTTATATCTCCATAAAAGGCTATACCCTTGACTTTCTTTGACCCCATTACAGCTCCGGGACCAGTCCTGGCCAGCGACCGCCAGTATTCGGTTTCAATGACGGCAAATTTTACCAATTTCTCCCCGGCTGGCCCGATAACGATAATCCCGGCATCTTTTCTCCCCACTTCTGCCTTAATGGCATCTTCAGTTTCAAAAGTATCCTTGCCCCACAGATGCGAAGCATCACGGAATATCACCTTTTTATTGGAAATCTCAAGATAAACTGGCTTATCCGAAGCCCCCTTGATTATGATGGCGTCATATCCGGTTCGGCTTAGCGGCTCAGCAGCTCTACCTCCGACATAAGACTCGCTATATATGCCGGTTAGAGGCGACTTGGTAAAGGCGCCAAACCGGCATGACCCGTAGACCTTGGTATCGGTAACCGGGCCGGTGGCAAAAATAATCACGTTGTCGGCTGACAGCGGGTCAACACCGGCTTTGGTATTATTAAGTAGAAGATGAGTCCCCAACCCCTTACCCCCTAAAAGTTGTCTATAAACGTTATCATCAATAGATTCTTCTTCAAATGACCGCTGACTGAGATCAATGTGTAATACTAAATTATGAAAACCCTTCATTTTCTCTCCTCCTATAGACTATAATAATTCGCCGGCAAGGCATGAGCTACCTGCCTTTTTATGTCCCCTAGGCTCCCCAGCGTTTACGAGCTTTTTTCATAGCTTCAATCAAAGGTAGTTTTTTCCCTGACAAAAACCGAATAAGAGCCCCACCACCGGTGCAAACGTGGTTTATTGTTGACAAATCTCCGAGGCGACCTGCCGAAGCCACCGTGTCTCCACCCCCAATTACTGAATAGCCTCTTGCCTCGCCGATTATTTTCCACAGTTCTCTGGTGCCATAGGCGCCAATTTCCTGCTCATAAATCCCGGCCGGTCCGTTAACAAATATCGTTCCGGCTTCCCTTAATATCTTACCGTATGCCTCTACTGTTTTGGCTCCGATATCAATGATTAGTTTTTCAATTGGCAGCTCATCAGCGCTTACTTCGTGCCGCCTGCCGTCATCGTCGGTGCCGAAGTCTAAGGGGATGCGCAATTTATGGGGGTAATTCTTCAGATACTCTCTGGCTGGGGCAACAAACTTTTCCAGCCCTCGGTCAGCAATAAACTTCTCCGATGGAGAGCCTAGTTTCTTACCCGAAGCCAGATGCATCACTTGCCCGGTAACTCCGGCAGTGAGGACATAATCGGCGGTATCTTCAGCCAGCACCTTTTCCATCATACCAAAAGCATCGGATATCTTAGACCCGCCCAACAAGAACACACAGGGGCGCTTGGGGTTCTCCAGCACCTGGTTAAGAGCCGTTACTTCCTTATCGTAAAGTATTCCCGCGACTGAGGGGAGCAGCTCCTGGAAAGCCACCATACTTGGCGAGTTACGGTGTGCCGCAGCAAAGGCATCATTAACGTAATAATCAGCCAACGGAGCTAAATTTCTTACCAGATAGGTGGGCACCATCTCTTCAGGAGTAAGTTTTACCGCGTCCTCAAAGGTGGATACTTCTTCTGTCAGAAAACGAAGGTTATCCAGTAACAGGATTTCCCGTTCTTTAAGATTCTTGATTTTCTCTCGAGCCGCGGGGCCAGCGATATCATCAATAAACTGAACCTCCTGCCCCAGCTTTTGGGAAAGCTTTTCGGCATGCTCTGGTAAGGAGATAAGGTTCTGGTAATCCAGCGTGTCTCCCTGGTGGGCTATGATTACTATCTTTGCCCCTTTGTTTACCAGCTCTCTAATGGTGGGGAGGCTCTGAATGATTCTATTCTCATTGGAAATCTTCTGGGTCTTATGGTCAATAGGCGAATTAATGTCTACCCTTAGCAGTACCGTCTTACCCCGGTAGTCAAAATCATCCAGAGTCAAGTAGTCCCGCTTTGCCATTGGATTACCTCACTTCAGTCCCAGATACTTGTTGGTTAGACCTACCGCTTCTAGTCGGTCTTTCTGCATCTCCATACAGGCTCTCACCCCATCAATAGTTTCCGGGATAGTTACTGATTCTTGAGGAATATTTACGGCAAAGACAATGTCTTTGCCGCTAAGACCAACCGTCTCCTCAAAAACAGCAATTTCATACATATCACCTCTGGGGTTAAGCAAGAATCTGGCATACTGGAATAAGGAAGTATTTGAGTTGAAACCGTCGGCAATTCTGACCACGCGGATGCGTGGGTGTTCGTTGAATGCCTTAAGTGCTTCTTCCTTGGACATTTCCTTTTTCGGAGTAATTACCAGGGTGATAATATGCCCGTGGGTCACCGGAGTGTGAACCAGGATACCGGTGGCTTTCACATGAGGCATAATCAGCATCAAATCACGTGCCTGATGGCTGGGGATGGGGTCTACCTTGAGCAGGTCGACCAAGCCGCGGTAAGTATCCCCGGGGTCAGCGACACGGCGGATAATGGTAACGACTACCTTTTCCACCCCGACTATCCGGTCCACACAATCTACGGCTCTTACGAAGCCAGTAGTGTTGCAGGAAGTCAGTTTGAGGAATCTCTGCCCGATACCCTTTTCATAGTTGGCGTAACCGTGGAAGAACACGTCGGCGACTTCATTCCGCTCGCCTGCCTGAAATATGGCTTTTTTGTCATGCTTGATGTACGCTACTTTGTTCTTCTCGCCAATCCCCGCCGGCGTAGCATCTAGGACGATATCAATTTCTTTCAAGAGGTCATCCATCGTCCCGGAAACTGGAATGCCGGCGCCTTCTATGTCGGCTATTTTATCGGGAATAGCACAGAAGAGTTTATAAGGCATCCCTCTTTCATGTAGAGCTCTCACCGCCAGGGTGGGTGCCGCATCAACCACCCCCACCAACTCCATATCTTCCTGTACAGCAACCCCGTCAGCCAAACGCTGGCCTATACACCCGTATCCCACAACTCCAACTTTTACCTTTGCCATTTGGTCCTCCTTCTTCATTGATAGTCAGATTGTGTTATTCATTAATCACCTGAGCCCATTGCTCACTGATAGGCATATTTTATTGGGGGTAGCATCGGCATTATCTTACTATCCTACCAAGCATTTTGCCAGATGCGCCTAACGTCATCCAGGGTGAGTTTCTTGGGGTTATTAGCTAACAGCCGGGTCACATCCATAGTTGCTACCGCCATCTCTTCCAAAGCTTCCTTGGGTACTCCCAGCTCCTGCAGATGGAGGGGAATACCAATATCCTTAGCCAGAGCCTTCATTGCCTCTACCCCCTTTTCGGCTGCCTCCTGAAGGGAGAGCCCCTCCGTCTTCACCCCCAGCATCTGGGCCACGGTGGCATATTTAGGCAGGTTAGCCGACAAGTTACACTCGGTAACATAGGCTAATAAGAGTCCATTGGCTACGCCGTGGGGCACGTGAAAGCGAGAACCGAGGGGATAAGCCAGGGCGTGAACAGCGGCGACACCAGAGTTGCTGAAGGCTATCCCCGCCATGAGGGCTCCTTCCGACATACCGTTACGTGCTTCCTTATCTGAGCCATTTTTGACCGCAGTTCTAAGGCTACCTCCAATAAGTCGCATCGCCTCAAGAGCCAGGGGGTCACTAAAGGTGTTGGCTTTGGTGCCGGTATAGCATTCAACAGCGTGGATAAGGGCATCTATTCCCGAGGCTGCGGTCACCTTGGGCGGACACCCGTAGGTAAGAGTGGGGTCAACAAGAGCCAACCGGGCTAATAGGTGACGGCTTACTATGCCTAATTTACGCCCTTTCGCCGGGTCGCCGAAGATGGCAATGTTGGTCACCTCGCTCCCCGTTCCGGCTGTTGTCGGTAGTGTGAAGATGGGGACACCGGGTCCAGGGACTTTATCAACACCGCCATAATCCTGTCCCTTGCCTCCATAAGCTAAGAGGACTGAGAGTCCCTTGGCGGTATCCATGCTTGAGCCACCACCAACGCCCACCAGGAGGTCGTAGCTTTCTTTGCCGAACTGCTCAGCCGCCGCATTTAGCCTGGGGAACGTGGGTTCTGGCTCGGCTTCAGAGAAAATATCCACTGAAAGCTCAGCCTTAGACAATCGTTCCTTTACCGAGTCGGCTAGTCCAGCCTGGTAAACTCCGGGGTCGGTAACAATAAGAGCATGCTTAGCTGCTAGCTGGTTAGCCTCATCCCCGATGGTATCCAGAGAACCCACACCAAAACGAACTTTTCCCGGGAGCATAATCTGATAAATCATTTTTAGATTCTCCTTCCTGTCTGATTTTAACAGTTTTTGTAGTCTTGGTCTATTGCCTGGTAGAGCCTGGACTAGTCTCAAGTTACTTCAACTATCCCATTGTCACCGTCAACCTTTACCCAATCCCCGGTTTTAATCACCTCCAGCGGGTTTTTGTCCAGCCTATCCACCATAGGCATATTAGCCACCATCGCCGCCGCTGCCAGGACAGGTTCAGCCTCGATACAGACTATTGCCTTGGGGCTTTTGTTGAGTTTCATTGCCCTATAGGTATTCAGGGGACCGCGTGATGAGCCCTTTCCAGTGGGACATACCAGTACCTTATCAATCATACTTTTCCCCTCAAGTTCAGGGGTTTTTATAAGGCAGTTACCGGTGGTTGGGTCGAAATCGCCCAAAAATGAGAAGGCGTCGTTACATACTATTGCCTCACCCTCAACTCTACCGCCGTTTATTTTGTGTCCTTTGAGCTTCATCTAAGTAGTCCTCCATTTCCCGGTTATGGCTGAATCTATACATTGCTTCATACTGCCATAGAGAAGTCTGATTTTACCCCCGCTGGTTCTGGCGGAATAATGAGCACTCCTGGCTGAGTTGGTAGCCACCGTCTCTACCCCCAACTTGGGACCGATAAAGTTAAACGGGTCCTGTGAGCCGAGGCAAGTATTGGTGAAAACGCCTCCGGCTTGTTTAATAATATCCACATATCCCATTACTTCAGCCAGAACATATATTTGCTTGGCGGTAGCCACCAATAACCGGACATTAGGCTGGACTTTCTGCCCGCCTAGAAGTGAGGCAATATTCCTCAGTTCAATAATTGAGCAATGGGGGCAACCGAGTTTAACCAGGTCAACCTTATCACTGTGGGCGGTGGTTAACTTACTCACTGCTTCTTTTATCTGGTCTCTGCCTACAGTTATTACCTCTTCGGGTTTGCCGCCACCCAGAGCCTCATCTAAGGTTCGAGCCTCAGGGGTGACCCCGACCACATGGCATATGCTGGTCGCTCCCGAAACCGGCATTGGTGATGCCAGATATCTAAATTGTTCTAAGCTGAGAGTCTTGGGCAGACCGTTAATAACCACATTCTTACTCCCGGTTTTGCCACCAATATAGTAACCTAGAGCGCCGTAGTCGGCATTGGTGAAATTGGCTAAATCAAGTCCGTTTAGTTCAACCAAAACCTGAGCATACCGGTTCTGCCTGATTGCCATGCCAATGTAGGGAGCTCTGCCGGTGACGCTGGTGGCTACATTAGCTGGCACGCTATCACGACTTCCACAAGCACTGAACATTGAGGTGGCAGTAACCGCCCCTGAGGTACCACCCCAGGAAATGACATCACCCATCCTGGGTAAATTACCGACTAAAAAGGGAACGCAGGTATAGGTGAGGAGATAGCCCAGCCTCTTGAATATATCTTCTATTTGGCTCCAGGGTCCCCCGTGGATAAACTCATATATATCGTAATTCTCGGGGAGACCTATTCGCTTACAGCCTATAGGGTCAAGTACATTGGGGTAAGCATTAGGGTGGGTAGTGGTGATTACCCGGCACTGAGTAGCGCCTTCGGTTAGCTCCGAGAGTAGGTCAAGCGACATAGCACAATGGATATGGGCACTTTGCGCTGGGACCATCCTTTCGGCATCAAATGCCTCACCGAGCTTTACCAGTAGCTCCATTGACCTTTTTATACCCGGCCCATATTCTCCATTAAGCATCCCCTCCTCTTCCTTGGTCAAAAACATCCTTCTTAGCCCCTTCCTGAAAGAGATTACGAGTTAATTTATTGTCTTAAAGTATGGCTTCCTGGTGTCGGGCACACCAGCATTGCAGGTTAACCGCTACCGGTAGGCTGGCGATATGGGCGGGTAAGACTTCAATATGAACGGCTAGAGCGGTAATTCGGCCGCCATATCCCATTGGTCCGATACCCAGATTATTGACTCGCTTGAGGATTTCCTTTTCCAACTCGGCGACCTCAGCATCCGGGTTGGACTCGCCTACTTTTCGTAATAATGCTCTCTTAGCCAGCAGGAAAGCCTTTTCTACCGTGCCGCCTATGCCGACACCAATTATAACCGGGGGGCAGGGATTACCACCTGCCTCATCAACGGCATTGACGACAAAGTCAATGACCCCTTGGCGCCCCTTAGCCGGAGATAGCATAGCCAGGCGAGACATATTCTCGGCACCACCGCCCTTGGGCTTGGCGATAATTTTAAGCCTGTCACCGGGGACAATATCGGTATAAATGATAGCCGGGGTATTATCTGTGGTATTGGCTCTGGCAGAAAATGGCTGGCTCACCATAGACTTGCGCAGATAACCTTCGTTGTATCCCTGGCGCACTCCTTCGTTTATTGCCGGGTAGAGGTCGCCGCCGACTATGTGGACATCCTGCCCCAGCTCTAAAAAGACTACGGCGCTTCCCGTATCCTGGCATAGCGGGATTTCCCCCTTAGCCGAGATGTCAGCATTTTCCAGTATTCTATCCAGCACCTTACGCCCAACCGGCGATTCTTCTGCCTCCCGTGCCTGCCTGAGACAGTCTAGCACATCCTGAGGCAGATAATAGCAGGCCTCCTGGAAAAGGTGAGATACCGTCCTGGTTACCTCCTTAGCCTCAATAGTCCTCATAGTGTTTTACTCCTTTTACTAAGTCCCAACTATATTACCCCTCTGGCACGGGTGGTATCAAATATGAGGCGAAAGTCAAAGGAGCTGGGCTCATCTTTCAGTAGTGCTATGATACGTGGTATAAATAACAAAGGAGAGATGGACATGAGTAATATTCTTGGTACAATGTGGAGCTGAGGGGACTCGAACCCCTGACCTCCTCCGTGCAAAGGAGGCGCTCTCCCAGCTGAGCTACAGCCCCATTTATCCGAGATATTATAGCAGTAAAGGGTCTCAGGCGCAATTTGCCTTGGTGGTTATATAGATAGGGAATAAGCCAGATGACAATAGCTCATATCATTATTTTGTTGGCAACCGGCATAGGTACTGGCTTCGCCAGCGGTTTTCTGGGGGTGGGTGGCGGTTTCATTATGACCCCGGTCCAGTACTGGATATTTACCGCTATGGGTGTGCCGACAGATATGGCGATAAAGCTGGCTTTTGGTACAAGTTTGCTGGCAATTTTACCCACCGCTGCCAGTGGCAC
>DAOUFA010000093.1:0-4378 GCA_034430355.1 Dehalococcoidales bacterium | reverse complement strand
CCTGGCGTCTATTCTGGGTGGAGCTTGGTAGTGGACTCCTGCTTGCCTTTATCTACTTTGTCTACTTGCGATATGGTTTGAGCATTGATTTTGTCATCCGTACCGCCGGTTACTGCTACCTTTTCATTGTGCTTGGGGTTATTGACTTAGAACACAAACTTATCCTGAACAAAATAGTCTATCCGGCAATGGTGGTGGCGGTGATTATTAGTATCTTCTGGCCCCAGTCAGGGATTATCTCCCTCCCCTGGCCAGAGGCGGTCAATGGTGTTATCGGTGGTGGGATAGGTTTCGTCTTTCTTTTAATACCAGCCCTTATCTACCGAGGAGGAATGGGGTGGGGAGATGTTAAAATGGCAGCATTGATAGGGCTGGTTACTGGCTTTCCCTTGGTATTTGTTTCCTTGCTTATGGGAGTAATTCTCGGTGGGTTAGTGGCTGGGATTCTTCTCTTGCTTAAAAAGAAGAAGCGAAAGGAGCCTATCCCGTTTGGTCCTTTTCTAGCCGTAGCCACCATAGTTACTCTACTGTGGGGAAGTAATATTCTTAATTGGTACCTGGGATTATTGTAGTCCTTTCCGCTGTGCCCCCTTTTGATTGGCTAAAAAATGTTGGTTACCTATTGACAACTCCCCTGATAGGTAGTACTATAGTCATAGATAATATTGGGGGGTTCAGCGGATGAAAGTAAATCAGCGGCGTTCTAACATTGAGATAATTGCCGAGATGCTGAAGGTAGGCGAAAATGGCGCTGGCAAGACTAAGATAATGTACAACGTCAATCTGAGCTATAGCCAGATACAGAAGTACCTTGGTTACCTGACGAGTCAAGGCTTTATCAACAAGATGGAGATAGGTAATCCATCGGTGACCTACCAGGTGTCGGAGAGTGGTTTAAGGTTACTTAACAGCATAAATAACGTAATAGAAATGCTTGGTCTGAATGATGACAACGAGTCCTAATCATTCAAGGACAGCTAGTGTGAAAAATAACCTGGGGGCGTCATAGTCTTCAGGTTATTCTTTAATTTTCAATTAGGAATGGCCCAAGGAGTGTGGCATGACAGAGAAGAGAATGTTAATAATTGATGCCGAATTAGTCAGGAAAATAGACGAAAATCGTGGTGACATGAGCCACACGGAGTTTCTCAACTTTCTTATTGATAATCGGTTGCAGGAAGATACCGGGCGTGACAACTATATAGCTAAGGAAGAATTCTACCAATTTGCTGAGGGAATGAGGGAGTTGCTACGCAATTTCCTTGAATTCTTTCTCAGCTATGGACTGGAGCTAGGCAAGCAACCGAAAGACGAAGCTTTTGAAGAACTGAGCCAGAAGCTACAAGCTCTGGATAGCAAAGCCAAGAAAAACCCTAATTGAGCCCCTCTTACCCCCCCGACAATCCTCTCTAGTAAGCCCCCAATATAAACTAGAACTATCTTCTAGAACACAATCACTTCCCAAGCTAACTGACGCCTGTCATAGTATCTCTACAAAGGTTAGTTTGGGAGGTGCTACGTGCCGACAGCAATTGAGCTTTTGCGGCAGGGCAGGAATGAAGAGCTGTGGCAGATGGGTTGTGGCTTTATCAGCCTTAACACCGAGCAATTCATGGCTATCCAGAAACGGCTGCTGTTGGAACAAATAGAGCTATTGAATCACTGTGCCTTCGGTAATAAGGTTATGCACGGGGCATGGCCAGAGACCGTAGAAGAGTTTAGGCAGCAGGTGCCGTTAACTACCTACGCTGATTATTGCCCTGAGCTGGCTGAAAAGAGAGAGGACATATTGCCGAGAAAACCTGCCATGTGGGTGCACACTTCAGGTAGGTCTGGTGAATACCCCTGTAAATGGGTGCCGATACCCCCGGCATACGCTCATGAATTGAGCGAAGTAATGTGTGGCTTGGCAATACTCTCCACTTGTAAAGGCTGGAATGATACCTCTGCCCTTCATGACCACCCCAAGATTATCTATACCGTAGCCACCAGACCCTATATGTCAGGTGCTCTGGCCAGCTTGATGCTGGAACAAGTCGCCGCCGATTATTTACCTCCCTTGGATGAAGCCGAAGGTCTGTCTTTTGAAGAAAGGATAAAGCTCGGTTTGGGACAAGCTCTATCCCAAGGAATAGATTTCTTTTTCGGTCTGTCTCTGGTTCTAGCTGCGGTTGGGGACAAGTTTAGCCAGTCCTCAAACAAGGTAGATATTCGTCCCTTCCTCTCTCAGCCTAAAGCGCTGCTTCGTTTGACCAAGGGACTGGTTAGGAGCAAATTAGCCAGACGACCTCTGTTACCTAGAGACCTGTGGTCAGTAAAGGGAATCATAAGCAGTGGCCTTGATAGCATGGTTTACAAAGATAAAATAAAGGAATTTTGGGGAAGGTGTCCTTTGGATATTTATTCTAGTACCGAAGGTGGCATCATGGCTACCCAGACCTGGGACTACGACAGTATGACCTTTATCCCCAGCCTTAACTTCCTGGAATTCATACCGGAAAAGGAACATTGGAAGTGGCAGTTAGACCACGGCTATCAGCCAAAGACGGTTTTACTTGATGAGGTACAAGCCGGGGAGAATTACGAGGTAGTTATCACCAACTTTCATGGCGGGGCTATGGTCAGGTATAGGATTGGCGATATGGTTAGGATAACTTCACTACGGAACGAGAAGCTAGGTATTGATATCCCACAGATGGTTTTTGAGAGACGGGCTGATGACCTCCTCGATTTCGTTACCATTCGGCTGACAGAAAAGACAATCTGGCGAGCAATAGAGAATACCGGCATCGCTTATAAGGATTGGGCAGCTCGCAAGAAGGTCGGCGAGCCGGCACTGCAACTCTTTGTTGAAGTTAATGATGGATATCAAGCCAGCGAGGCGGATATAGGGGCGGCAGTGTATGAACAGATTCTGAACTCAGAAAACGATGCTTACTCCACGTCGTCGGTTCATGAGGATTTAACCGACATGATTAATTTCAGGGTAGAAGCTAATTTGCTGCCTTGCGGTGCTTTCGCTAATTACACTTCCCAAAGGCAAGCTGAAGGTGCTGACTTGGCTCATCTGAAACCACCCCATATTAACCCCTCAGATAAAGTGCTTTCGCTCCTGCTAGCTAAGCCAGAAGCTGTACCAGAGGTTAAGGTAGAGGCTGAAGCTGTAGCTATTCACTAGTACTTTAGTCTGCCTTACTTTAGTTCACTTACTTTAGTTCCACTTGACAGCCTTCACATTTGAGGTAATAATTGCCTCATATGAATATTTACGCTCTAATTCCTTTAGCTGCCACCATTGCTTATGTCCCCTTATTTGTCACTACGATTAGGACCCGTCCCTGGCGACCGCAGCACAAGCTCTTCATCTTATTCCTAAGTGCTGCTATGGGGTGGAGTCTTGCTGACTTCTTTTTCCGCGGCAACTTCTTCCCGCAACAGAATTTCCTTTTGTTTCAAGTCATTGTCATCATGTTCACCTGGATGATAGTGCAATTCCACTGCTTTAGTTCCTCCTTCTTCCCCCCACATAGAGGGCGCTGGTTACCCTTTGCTTATGGCTCACTGGCAGCGGTCATCACCTTGGTGGCGTTAGGTTATTTCCCCGAAGGCGTAATTGCTAGCGGTGATAAGCTCTATCCTGTGTATGGTAGCCGGTGGGTCTTGGTAGCTATTCCCCTCCTAATCTTGCTGGTTAAGAACTTGTATCTCTTCTGGAAAAGACTGAGGACTGTAGATAATCCGGTACTACATAATCAAACCGTTTCTCTGCTGGTTAGTATCTTTGTTCTGGCTGTCTTTACCTTTGCCTCCCTGCTTCTACCCTGGGGGAAAGAATTTCCAATAAGTCATTTTGGCAACCTTATCATTGCCTTCATCCTGAGTTACGCTACCATTAGGCACCAGTTAGTAGACATCAGGTTTATTTTGCGACGAGGGTTGGCATGGGTAACCCTGGGGGTTATTGGTGGTGCTAGCTACTGGCTTTTACTGGCTATCCTTCATACTGTGCTCCGCTTTGAATTGGACTTGACCGCTACCCTTGTCGCTACTGTCGCTGCCCTTTCAGTCGCTATACTTATCTATAGGCTGCGTGGTGTTCTCTTTGCCGCGCTGAGCAAAGTTTTGCAAGGGCAAAGCTACGATTACCGCCAGGAACTATCTGATTTTGCCAATAAGATACAGAATGTTTTCAGCCTTGGAGAACAAGGCGCCGAGTTGCTAACGCTGATGACTAAAGCGGTTGGCAGTAAGAAGGCGTGCTTACTGTTCGTTGAGGCTGGTAGCGAAGATTTCACCGTTCAGCTTGTTGAACCTAAGTCGGAAGACAATCCCTTATCCGGTTTACGACTGCGAAAACACAATCCTATTGTCGAGTATC
>DAOUFA010000092.1:0-4846 GCA_034430355.1 Dehalococcoidales bacterium | reverse complement strand
GGTCAGCTATAGCTTGGTGGCTGCCAGGAATAATGTTGGGAGGATAGTTGCTGGAAGCAATAGAGGTGGCGCATAAGGCAGTAGAAGTTGCCAGTGACAAGAAGGCTCTTGATATTGTGTTGCTGGATACCCGCGGGGTATGTACTTTTGCTGATTACTTCGTCATCTGTAGCGGTGATACCGGTAAACAGATTGAGGCTATCCGTGATGAAGTGGGGCATACCTTAAAGAAAGAGGGTATTTTACCTCACCATTATGAAGGTACCGTAGATTCAGGCTGGCTCCTTCTTGATTTTAGCGATGTTATCGTACATATTTTTGCTCCCGTTGAGCGGGAGCATTACCAGTTAGACAGGCTGTGGAGCCAGGCTATCCCCGTAGTCAGAATTCAGTAACTGAAAATTTCACCCTCACCAAAGAATAGTTTAATTTCCTCGGCGGCAGTTTCTGTTGAATCGGAGCCGTGAACGGTATTGTGTTCAATATCTACACCAAAATCACCTCTGATAGTTCCTGCCTTAGCTTTAGCTGGGTCAGTTGCCCCCATCGTTTGTCTGATTACCTCCACGGCTCTCTTGCCCTCAAAGATAATGGCGATTATCGGTGCCGAGGTAATATAGTTGACTAAGCTGTTAAAGAAGGGCTTGTCTTGGTGGATAGCGTAGTGGCGCCGGGCTAATTCCTTATCCATGTGGAGCATCTTCATTGCCACCAGCTTGAGTCCTACCTCTTCTAATCGGCGGATAATAGTCCCCACCAGCCCCCTCTCTATAGCATCAGGTTTGATAAGAACTAGAGACCTTTCCATTTTTAATCTCCTCTAGATGTTCTCTTGGACTTATCCCTCTCGTTGACTTTCGAACCGACATACTGCATAGCTGTACATTCGGCGACTAATGTGCCGTCCATCAGGGTTATCTTGGCCTCGGTCTCAACGTATCTTCGGGCATTCCTGGTCAGCGAGGCGGTGACGATGATAGGCTCGTCTATTGAAAGTGGTCGCTTGAACCTGGTTCGCATGGAACTAGTTACGCACTTTACCCCTTCATAGTAGGCGGCGTAACCCATAGCCTCATCAAGGATAGTAGTTATGACGCCACCGTGGATAATGCCTGACCAACCTTGGTGGAACTTGGTAGGGGTAAACGGGGCTCTGACCTGTTTACCATCCCACTTGAACTTTAGTTTTAGTCCGCAGGGGTTATCCTTGCCGCAGCCAAAACACAAATCACTGATGCCAATTGGTATTTCTCGTCCGGTTACCATTTTATTGCCTCCATCCCTTACTGGTGTTTGCGTTTGGTAATTGGTGGTCGTCTGAGATATAGCGGGTGTAAGGTGGCTGGGTTGTCATAATTGCCTGCCTCCAGCCGCTGTTGCCCGAGTTCGGCTAAGAAACTGGCTCGCCGCAATCTGGCTGGTGACGATGATATTATTGCTCTCTGCTTAAGCTGCTTTCTTAGCTCTCCAGCCAGAGAAGCTACGAATTCGCCGCAAAATAAGGTCTTGGTCGTTATCTGTGAGCATAGGCTGGCAACGGTAGTTATATGCTCACTAATAATCTGTCGCCACTCATTATCTTTCATCTGGTAGATAGCGGTGGCAATCTCGCCTCTGCCAGCATTAAATATGGGACAAATAGGCAGATTGGTTTCAGCGTGCTGGTAGGCTTCTACCTCCAGGGTGCTGATGCCAATGATAGGAATACCCAGGCTAAAGGCTAATCCTTTAGCCGTGCTCACCCCAACCCGTAACCCGTTGAAGCTTCCCGGTCCCTTGGCTACGATAACGCAGCTGATAGATTGAAGACCTGACTTAGTCTGACTTAGCAGGTCAGCCAGGCGAGGTAGCAGCTCAACACTGTGGTTTTGTTGGCAGCGCCAGGTTAGTTCAGCTAGCACCTGGCTGTCCTGGACCAGAGCCAGGCTAGCCATATCGGTTGAAGTATCTATGGCTAATTGCATTAGTAGCTCCTAGTCAGGTGCGAAACTATTTCCCCTTGCATTTTTCTGCAAAACGTCGAATCTCTTCATTGGCTAAATCCCAATATTTAGTCGCTAGTGTAATCTGCCACATCTTTGCGGAAAGTCGCGCGCGATTTGGCTCCTCCAGCAGCTTTATACTCCATTCACAGGATTTGATGTAGGCATCTAATCCACTTTCTTGGAGCTTCTTAATTAGACGGAGTTCTTTTCTCTTCGGTTTAGGAAACTGTTTCATAGACTTTAGAACAGTAGGCAGTTTCTCAACAGCCTCCGAAAAGGCGGTGAACTTATCTTCCTGTGCATCACTAGCTTCAGCTTGGGAAACTCGATGTATTATCGGACCAGCTTGCTCCTCAGATAGCAACACGAACTCTTGCAACCACGCGAATGCTTCTAGTTTGTCTATATCTTTCATTGCCTGACATTCTTCATAATCTTTTTCGCATATCCCTAAGCCCTTTCTATAAGTTGAGAGAAAGGGGTTTCAGTTGGGTTAGTAATTCCAGGTAGCGTTTGCCTCTGGGTTTGAGTCGGAAACTGCGCTCGGTATCGGAAACAAAGTCTATTTGAACCAGCAGGTGCTCGGTTGGTAATACAGTTAACCCCTTTTCTGCCCATTCTACGACGCAAACACCTTTACCATATAGATAGTCATCCAGGCCTAATTCTTCAATCTCTACTATATGGTCTAGCCGAAACAGGTCTATATGATATAGAGGCAACCTGCCATAAAGTTCTCTCATTATAACAAAGGAAGGGCTGAGGGCATATTCTTTGATATTTAGCCCCCGGGCAATACCCTGGGTGAGGCAGGTCTTGCCCGTTCCCAGTCTGCCGACGAGGAGGAAGATATCACCGGGCAGGGCGAGCTCACCGATGCCGGCTCCAATTTTTTGGGTCTGCTCCGGGCTATGGCTGATTAAATCAAGGTGGCTTAGTTTCATCTTGAAGTAAAGTGCTCCCAGCCCTTTTTATCAAGTCTAAACGGGTTTCCCTGGCTGTCAACCAGGGTTATCTTGCCTGTCTTATCAGCTACCATTTCACCAATTACCGTTATTGGACAGGAGGCGGTGGCTCTTATTTTATCAATGACCTCGGTATTTGCGGTAAACAAAAGCTCGTAGTCCTCTCCCCCCGATAGTGCCAGCTCAAGGGCTCTATCACCGAAGTTAGCCTTGACTGCAGGCTCAATGGGCACCTGGTCAACTTCTATTCGGGCGCCAACCTGGCTGGCTTTACATATGTGGTTCAGGTCTGAAATCAGCCCATCGCTAATATCTATCGCTGTCTTCACCCCCTGGTCTACCAGTAGTTGCCCTTCGGTTATTCGGGGGTAAGGGTGCAGGAAAGCCCTTTTTAAACCAGCGGTGGCTTCGGGGTCAAATTGAAGTTCTTTGGTAAGCATCTCCCAGCCGGCAGTAGCCGCCCCTAAATAACCGGTAACCGCTACCCTGTCACCGGCTTGGGCTCCTGAGCGGGTGAGGATATTATCCTCACTTTTAGCACTACCCAAAACAGTAATGTTAATCGCCACTAATGGCGCGCTGCTGGTATCGCCACCAACTATGGCTACTCCAAATTGCTGCGCCAGCTCAATCATCCCCTGGTAGAGGGCGGTAACATCGTCTACCTCAGTATGGTCAGGCAGGGCTAACGATACCAGGGCGTATCTGGGCACGCCACCCATAGCCGCAATGTCGCTCAGGTTGATGGCTAGTGCTTTCCACCCCAGCTCTTTCCAAGGGGTGATAGCTAATGAGAAGTGAACATCCTGGATGAAGGAATCAACAGTAGCCAGTTGAGTTAGGGCATTACCGTGCCAGGCAGCAGCATCATCACCGATACCGATAATGAGTTGTTGCCGGGGCAGTATCTGTTTGTGAACCATTTTAGCCAGGAGGTCAATCAGTCCAAATTCCCCTAGCTCCGAGACCTTCATAGCTGAATTATAGCACGCTTATATTCAGCTCACAATCAACCTGTTTAATCACCAGAAGATGGAAACAAGCCGAGCTGTTGCATCATGCCCAGGTTATCCATCTCGCCCCATTCTTCGACAATCTTGCCGCCCACGATGCGCAGGATGCTGATTCCGGTTATCGTCACCCGCTTACCGGTAGGGGCAACCCCCATATACTCACCTTGGTGTGTGCCGCGCCAGGTCCAGCGGACGGCGACCTTGTCCCCTTCGGCAACCATATCTTCAATGGGGCATTCAATGTCGGCGAAGGGGGCACACCACTCGGTCACGGTTTGTTTGTAGCCCTCCCGGTCGGGTTTTACTCCGGGAACGGGATAGTTGAAGACGAAGTCGGCGGCGAAAAGCTCATCTATTGCCGCCAGTCTCTGCTTACCCCAGATCTCCTCACTCCAACGGTGGGCGATAGCCTTGTTTTCTGCTATTGACATCGGAGTCCTCCTTCAACTTAGATTTGTAGAAATGTTGACCGTAATTTCCTGTATCAACTGCTGTGGCTATGTTAAGCCCCTGCTTGCTGGCTGTCAATATCTCTAACCAGCCCAAAGTAGTCCCTCGCCGCTACCTCTAGTCATCGTTTAATCAAAGGAAGCCCGAAGGGGCAAGGTAATTTAATAACTCTCCTCTTCTCTTTTGAAGAAGGGATGATAAAGGGGTGTCTAAGAGGGACAAATCCTGTCTAGAAGACTTGCTTCCCAGCAAATTAGGGTGTCTAAGAGGGGCGAAGCCCCTCTTTTTAATATCCTTCCCCCTCCCTATATCAAGAAGGGAAGCCCGAAGGGGCGTTAGCCCCTTCGGAAACTATAGTTCCCCTTCCCCTTGTCAAGGGGAAGGGGATACAGGGGATAGGGTTTCTAAATAAAAACTTAATGGGGGTGAGGTA
>DAOUFA010000091.1:0-6252 GCA_034430355.1 Dehalococcoidales bacterium | reverse complement strand
GTTATCACCTTGCTTAGCCAGAGTACCACCTCTCTCCGGGAAGCGGTGTTCGTGCTGTTTGATTCTCAAACCTTTGGCGCTTATGCTTCAGCTCTCACCGAGATAGGGGAAGAGAGGGGATTACCCCTCTCTTAGTTACTAGCCGGGAAGAATATTTCAGCCCGCTACTTAATTGACACCTTATTTGTTTTCGTTCGTAGCAATAAGGTATAATTTAAAGGTATTCTCCCCAGGGGGTATAATGCAGTTCCAGCTTCATCAAAAAAGGCACCAAAGAATAGGACGGTGGCTGATACTCCTGTTTTCCAGGATGGTGTTCTTCCTGTTAAACCGTCGGCGAGTTAAGGGAAAAGAGAATGTTCCCAGGCAGGGACCTCTGTTAATTGTATCTAATCATCTTAGTCATGCTGACCAATATTTGCTTGCTATTAACCTCAACCGCAAAGTGGTATTTATGGCCAAGGAGGAGATATTTCGTTCCAGGTTAATAAGACACCTGGCACACACCTTTGGTGCCTTCCCAGTGCGTAGAGGAGGGATGGACAGGTGGGCGTTGCGCCAAGCGAACCAGGTTCTGGACAGTGGTCAAGCCCTGGCTATGTTCCCTGAGGGAACGAGGAGTAAGAATGCCCAACTACAACCTGCTTTCCCAGGCTCAGCAGTGATAGCCTCACATAACCATGTTCCTATTCTTCCTGTAGGTATTACTGGCATGGAAAAGGTAAAGAAGGGGCTATTCTGGATGTTATTGCATCGCCCCAAGGTAACGGTGAATATTGGCCGCCCTTTCTATTTGCCACCGGTCAGTGGTCAATTGACCAAGGCAGAGCTGGCCAAGCTGGCTAATTATATAATGGAGCATATAGCCGAACTCTTACCCCCTGAATATCAGGGACACTATGCTAGACACAGGGACTAGATGGCACTAAGAATTGAGAAAGCGGCTGGAATAGGACTTTGCTTTGGGGTTAAGCGAGCCATTGATATCCTAGAAAAGGCTGCCGGCAAGCATGGTGGTGTGGAAACACTGGGGGCGGTAGTCCATAACCAACAGGTGCTACAAAGACTGGCTGAAATTGGGGTCAGGGTAATCAGAGGCTTGGATGATATACAGGGTGACACCGTAGCCATTGGCACTCATGGGGTGAGCCCCCAATTAGAGACGGAAATTCGGGCTCGACATATTAACAACGTGATTAATACTACCTGTCCTTTTGTTCACCGAGCCCAGGTTGCAGCTCGGAAATTAGCCAAAGCTGGCTTCTTTGTCATCATATATGGTGATGCTAACCACCCCGAAGTCAGGGGTGTCCTTGGCTGGGCTAATGGTCAAGGAGAGGCTATGCTAGATGACAGATTCATAGCCAAGTTTGACCCCCTGCCTCGCCGCCTGGGCATTCTATCCCAGACAACTCAAATACCAGCTCATTTCACCCAGTTTGTCAAGAAACTCATTGATTCTGCCTTGACTAAAGACTCTGAGCTACGAGTTATTGATACTATATGTCATGATATTAGACAACGACAGACAGCAGCCCTTGACCTGGCTGGTAGAGTGGACTTGATGCTCGTAGTCGGTAGTCATACCAGTGCCAATACTAATTGTCTCGCCCAGTTGTGTGCTCAGGTTACGAGAACATATCTAGTTGAAACCGCCGACGAAATCCAACCCTCCTGGCTACAGGGTCAATACCATATAGGTATAACTGCCGGGGCATCTACTGGTGAACAGACTATAGATGAGGTAGTAACCAGGCTAGAAGCTGTTACCTGAATCTAAGGTCAGGCATGCCTGATAAAATTCTTCGGGACTCTTGCCTAACGATAACTTCTCCATCGGGCACATATCCTCCTGACCGTGACCTCGTATATAGGGCACAATTTCAGTAAAGTGACAGCCGATACCGAAAAAGCGCAACGTCTTAACCGCCAGTCCGCTAGCTAAAGGACTATAAACTTCACCACAAAATATTCTTTTTAACAGTAACGCCGCGGCATTGCCCACCACCCGGTCAAAGACGGTGACATCCTTCTCATAAGGGGAAAACTTATCAATGTATTCCAGCAGCGACAATAAACCATCCCTACTTGAGGTAAAGATTAGCCTATCCTCACTATATACTCGCAGCTTATCATTGCTGACTAAAAATTGACTAAATAAACCCGTGTTCATCTCTTCTCTTTAATCTGTGACCGAAAGTATTGAATCTCAGCGCTGGGAAGCACTGCCACCTTAGTCCCAGCCCGGTGAAAGTGCTGAAGAGCCTGGATAGCCTCACCCCAATTATTGACAAACAAAACTTTATCTGACACCTCAATATACCCTCGACCAGCCACATCAGGATATTCAGTGTAAATAATCACGTGATTGATATTTTGAGGAATCTTTGCCTGCAACTTCAGCTTGCCACCAGTCGTTTTACCGAAATTGCCCATCAAGTAATGGGTAACCTGCCCATCAGGAGCATTAGCGATAAGGACAATATCCCCACCGTTATCACTTACGGCACTAAAGGCAGTGTTCAAGCCAATCATGATGGCTTCATTGGCTTTGGTAAAGGTGTTGGCGATAACAATCCCCTCCCCTTTTGCCTCAGGGGTAAGATAATGAGCCCTGGCTTCACCAACCGCCGCCGCCCAGGTTGGTTCGGGGGTGCCGGCGAAGATGGCTACCGTCTCCCCCCAGGCATTAACTATGCCGTCTATCTTTACATCCAGTCCAGCCAGAGCCGTAGCTTCTTCAATATTAAGTCGCAGGGGGTTACCATCAAAGACCCCCATTCCCGCAATCAGCCTACCCGGGTACTTCTGCTTGAATTCAGCCTCCAGGCGATGAAAATGCTCAGTAGTTTCTATAGAGCATACCCCGGGCAGAATAATCTTACCCCCACCGCCAAACCCGGTATTGGGATGAGGAACTACCGAGCCGATAGCAATCTTGAGGTCACACTTCATTACCTCGGCATTGAGGTAAATATCAGTCCCATAGCTGGTAGTACCAACATAGGTGTTGTTATCAAAGGGGTTGTGATTGTAGACGGGGAATCTGGCCAAGGTGGCTTCACCAAGTTTTTTAACAAAACTCAACCTGTCCAATGCCATATGAGAGCCGGTGGCACAAATGAACTGAATCCTACTATCCGGGATACCAGCCTCAGCCAGCTCTTCCAGAACAAAAGGCACTAACTCAGCCACCCTGGTAACCCGGGTCATGTCATCAAAGATGATGACTACCTCATTCTTGCCCCGGGCAAGCTCCCTGATGGGTGGTGAGCCGATTAGATTAGCTATGGCGACCTTAATCTCGTCCGGCTTCATAGCTGGACGGTCAAAGCCAGCCATATTATAGACCTCTACCTGCCAACTATCAGGTAGAGTAAGCTCAAGTTCTTTGGTCCCATACCAGGCTAGTTGAGGTAACCTAACGAGAGACATCCCTTACCCTTTCACGATATAACCCCACGACAAAGTCAGCCTTAAATTATTCCAACTTGAAAGCAAAAGGCGAGCGGGTTAAGCAGTGGCTATGGTTAGGCAGGTTACTGTTCTGGTAATGCCAGCTATAGGATGGATTTTACCAGTAACCAGGTCACCAACATTGCTCAAGTCTTTGCCTTCTATTACGGCAATAATATCATAGGGTCCGGTTACAGCATCAACCGATTCCACTCCTTCTAGCTGACTGAGGGCGGCAACAACCTCCTTATTTCTACCCACCGCGGTTTCAATTAGAACAAACGCCTTGGCTGTCATTGAATTCACCTCCTGCCTACCGAGTTACTAGCCTATAATCAAATAATTCAGCACTATCAATTATACACCATCAAGCCTACTAATGTCCGTCCTTTTACCAGCTATTGACAAATATTTAATGTTATGTTACATTCTTAACCAATAGAATATAGTAAAGGCTGTGAACAAGACTAGTAGGCTTCAAGCGAGGCACAGAGAGTCGGGTAAGGTGTAAGCCGATGCTGGCGCCGAAGCTGAATGGACTTGGGAGCCGCCAACCGAAAGCAGCTAAATTAGCTAGCCAGTAGGCTTGGCCGCCAGGGAAGCGTTAGCAAATCCCAGGGTATTGAGGTAATGTTATAAGCTCTGTACCTGACAGAGATAGCCTTTAACTCCAATGCGTGGAGTTGGGCTAAGAAGGGTGGCACCGCGGAAGTGAATCTCCCGCCCCTTTAAGGGACGGGAGATTTTTTATTACCCTTTATGATGGAGATGACAATGTATTATCCAACACTAGACGAGGTTCGCCGGCTGAAGAAACATGGCAATCTAGTGCCAGTTTACCATGAGATTATGGCCGACCTGGAAACGCCGGTATCGGCTTATCTCAAGATTGCCCGTGGTAACCACTCCTTTCTCCTGGAGAGCGTTGAGGGTGGAGAGCATATAGCCCGCTATAGTTTCATTGGCACCGAGCCTTCTCTTGTCCTCAAGGCAGGGGACGAGGCTCCCACTGACCCCTTACTCCTGATAGAGAAGGAGTTCAGCAAGTTCCGGCTGACACCGACTGCTGGCTTGCCCCGGTTCCACGGTGGAATGGTCGGCTATCTGGGCTACGAGGTTGCCGGCTACTTTGAGCGGTTACCCTCCCCTGACCACGACCCACTGGGGCTTCCTGAATTCATACTAATGCTAGCTGATACCCTGCTTGTCTTCGACCACCTCACCCATAAAATTAAGATTGTCTCTCATGTCCACCTTGATGATGATGTTGACACCGCCTATCGTCAGGCAACCCACAAGATTGACCGTCTGGTCGACAGGCTGAAACAACCGGTCCCGTCTGAGTCCTCGCCAGCAATTCCGAGCCCACGGTCTCCGGTATCATCCAACCTTTCTCAGGCAGAGTTTGAGTCCAGAGTATCTCAAGCCAAAGATTACATCTATGCTGGCGATGTCATCCAGGTTGTCTTATCCCTGCGGCTGGCCAAGCCGACAAGTGCCAGCCCGTTCGCCATATATCGGGCATTGCGCTCGCTCAACCCCTCCCCCTATATGTACTATCTTCACCTGGGCGACTTCCACATCATAGGCACCTCCCCCGAGCTTCTGGTGCGGGTGGAGGACGGGATGGTATCTAACCACCCCATTGCCGGCACTCGTCCCCGGGGCAAGAGTGCTGCCCAGGATTCGGCTCTGGAAGAGGAACTCAGGAACGATGAGAAGGAGCGTGCCGAACACATTATGCTGGTTGATCTGGGACGTAATGATATCGGGCGGGTCAGCGAGCCGGGCACAGTTAAGGTAACCCAGCTTATGGATGTAGAACGCTACTCCCATGTTATGCACCTGGTATCCCATGTCCAGGGGAAATTGAGGCCAGGGCTTTCCCATTTTGATGCCCTGCGTGCCGGCTTTCCCGCTGGTACCGTTTCCGGTGCTCCCAAGATTCGGGCTATGGAAATTATCGCCGAGCTGGAGCCGGATAAGAGGGGACCCTATGCCGGGGCAGTGGGCTACTTCGACTTCTCGGGAAATCTGGATACGGCTATCGCTATCCGCACCATTGTTATCACCAACGGCATTGCCTATATCCAGGCCGGGGCTGGCATTGTCGCCGACAGTATCCCTGAGCGTGAATATCAGGAATGTCTGAGTAAAGCCCAGGCATTGCTGACGGCTATTGAGCAGACGGAGGCTAATTATGCTCCTGCTAATAGATAATTATGACAGCTTCGCCTATAACCTCTTCCAGTACCTCAGCGAGCTGGGGGAGGAGGTGTGGGTGGTTCGTAACGACCAGATAAGCCTGGATGAAATTGAAGCCAGGTCACCCCGGCGTATTGTTATCTCCCCCGGTCCGGGTACCCCGGAGCGGGCTGGCATCTCCAATGATGTTATCCGCCAGTTTGGCAATCGGCTGCCTATCCTCGGCGTCTGCCTCGGTCACCAGTGCATCGGCTATAGCTACGGGGCTAAGGTTGACCGTGCCACTGAAATCAAGCATGGCAAGTCATCGCTTATCTACCACGATGGCAAAGGGCTTCTGACCGGACTCCCCAACCCCTTCCCTGCCATCCGCTACCACTCGCTAGCCGTGATGCGTGACGCCCTGCCTGAATGCCTTGAGGTTAGTGCCTGGACGTCAAACGGCATAATTATGGGACTGCGCCACCGTCAGTTTCCGGTAGAGGGAGTCCAGTTTCACCCCGAATCTATCATGACTGAGGTGGGTAAAGACTTATTGAGAAATTTTTTACAATTGTCTTATCCAAGATTAGCAACCTATCCCCCTGACCC
>DAOUFA010000090.1:0-6609 GCA_034430355.1 Dehalococcoidales bacterium | reverse complement strand
CCGGTTGTGCCACTCATAACCACTTCTACTGATATGGTTTCCAAAAGTTCATCTTTCGTAGCGCCAGCATTTAACGCGTGCCTGGTTTGAGCCAGAATACAGTTAGTGCATCCCGCACGGAGGGCTATTGCCAGGGCTATTAATCGCTTGACTTTTGTACTTAGTGCTCCCTGTTTATAGGCAAAACCTCAAACACTCCATTCGGCATCCATTAAGTCGGGTAATAACTGCTTAAGTCTATCGAGTAACTCTACACGCTCCTGGTCAAGTTCTAATTGGCTTTCCATAGTCGCAACCTCCTTACTCACGCTATATTGCCCTAAGATACCAGCCTATAGAAGAGGCGGCACCGGTAACCACATCGCCCGAGAAAGCTTATTATTACTTTCCTTCCACCTTGCGCTTCCTGGCCTCAATCAACAACTTCTCCAGATTGTCATGACTTCCGGCAACTACCAAGACATCATTAGCCTGAACCACCTCCCCCTGACGTGGAGAGAGTATGACCTCATTGCCCCGCAGGATGAGAAACACGGCTACTTCCCATTTACCCTTGGGGCCACATCCAAGCTCGGATAATTTCGTTCCGACAAAATATGGTGGCGCCGTCAATTTAGCAATCCCATATACCCGGGTTAGTGACATATAGTCCGAGACGTCGGACAATGTTACTCCTTGGGCTACTCTGACTCCCATTTCGCTCTCGGGGTAAACGACTCTATCGGCACCAACCTTTTCCAGGACGCTCCCGTGTAGCTCACTATCAGCCCTGGCTATTACATAAGGGACACCAAGTTTCTTTAACAGAATAGTGGTTAATATGCTGTTCTCAATCCTTGCCCCTATCCCGACTACACCTATGTCGAAGTTGCCGACCCCGAGCTCCTTAAGCACCGCCTCACTGGTGGCATCGGCTTGAACAGCATGGGTTACCTGCGACGCCACGCTCTGGACCTCCTTCTCACTCCTATCCAGGGCGAGCACATCATGGCCGATATCCGCCAAGGTAGCCGCCAAGCTCACTCCAAATTGCCCCAGACCAATAACTACAATTTGTTTTTTCATTATTCACCTCCTATCCAATCCTTACCATTTCTTCGGGGTAACGATATGTACTTGGGCGCTGGCGTTGCAGCAGGGTTAATGCCAAAGTCAGAGGGCCCAGTCGCCCGATAAACACGGTGACGCTAATTATCAGCCGCCCGGCTGTTGACAAATAAGGAGTTATACCGGTGGATAAACCGACCGTGCCAAACGCAGAAACCGTCTCAAAAAGGAGTCTAATAAAACTGACGTCTTCATGCACCGCAAGCAGGAAAGCTGATAAAGCCACCAGCCCGAGAGCTAGCATTATCACCGACATCGCCCGGTGCAACTGCTGGACACTGAATTCTCGACCAAATGCCCCAGCGTGCTCCCTGCCTCTAATTGTACTCCATATTGTAGCCGCCAGCATACTAAAAGTGTTAACCTTTATTCCCCCTGCCGTCGAGCCTGCGGCTCCGCCGACAAACATAAGAAACATGATGAAAAAAAGGGCATAGGGGGTTAAGCTGCCAACATGAACTACCGTGAAACCGGCTGTCCTGGCCGTCACCGACTGAAAGAAGGCGCCCAGCGCTTTTTGGGGTAATGCCAGAGCACCGAGGGTAGCCGGCTGGTTGAACTCAGCAAGGAGCACCACCACCGTCCCGGCTATTAACAGTGACACAGTGGTGATTAGAACCAGCTTGCTGTCGAGCGACAGCCTGGTTAAACTTCGAGTCCGGAACACATCGGCTATTACCATAAAGCTAATACCACCGAGAAAAATGAGCGCCGCCGTCACTAGCACCACCAAGAAATCTCCCTGATAATTTGTCAGGCTCTGGAAGTTACCAAAAATATCAAAGCCGGCATTATTAAATGCTGAAATAGAGTGAAATGCCGATTTCCAGATAGCCACCCGTAAGGGATTTCCCATTGAGAAACGAGTAAAGAAAATCGCGGCTCCGATACCTTCGGCCAGCAAGGTGAAAATTGCCATTCGCCTGACTATCCTGACTAAACCTCCCAACCGCGCCAGCCCCATAGACTCCCCGATAAGTAGCCTCTCTTGAAGCCCAACTCGGCGTCTAAAAGCCAGCAGCAAAAGGGTGGCGCTAGTCATAAAACCAAAGCCGCCTATCTGGATGAGAGCCAGAACAACCCCCTGACCAAAGGAGCTCCAGTAGCTTCCAGTGTCGACCACAACCAGACCGGTAACACATACTGCTGACGTAGCCGTAAAGAAAGCATTGACCGGAGAGGTAGACTGCCCGGCGGCATTCGATATCGGCAGCATGAGTAAAATAGCGCCTAATGTTATTAAACCCAGGAAACCATATATTAACCTGAGAGATAGTGAGGTAGCGGTCTTGTGTTCTGGTATTACCGGAAGCTGTACTCGCCACGACCTAGCCCGAGATATGCGAAATACCCTTCTGGTCGGTCTCCCGGGATTTCCAGGTTCCCTATCCATCGACTAAACACCAAAGATTTATGATGGAAACCGAAAGCGCTCGGCTTCTTGCCAGTTGGCTCTTGTAGCCTGCTATTATAATCCCCCCAACGCCATCATGTAAACGCATTGGCTTCCCATTCTGAACCCCGCCTAACTCCTTAAGCCCTCGACCCAAGAAAAGCAAAACAAAAAGGGGCGCTCGCCCCTCTTGGCTCACTAATAGATAATCTATTCGAGCTATCCCCTGAGATACTCATCTATGGAGGCAGCGGCGCGCTTACCGGCGCCCATGGCACTAATCACGGTAGCGGCACCGGTAACAATATCACCACCAGCCCAAACTGCGGGCTTGGTTGTTTTACCGATAACCTCATCGGCAACAATTGTGCCCCACCTGGTAGTGTCCAGACCGTCAGTGGTTGACGGAATAATGGGATTGGGTCTGGTACCCAGAGCGGCTACCGCCATATCAACCTTAATAATGAACTCCGAGCCGGGAATGGCAATCGGGCGACGCCGACCACTGGCATCAGGCTCACCAAGCTCCATCTCATAGCACTCCATACCAACTAACCAGTTCTGGTCATTGCCGATATATCGCTTGGGATTGGTCAGTAGCTTAAACTGGATGCCCTCCTCCCTGGCGTTCTCCAGTTCCTCACGACGAGCCGGCATCTCCACCTCAGAACGCCGATAGATAATGTAGACCTCCTCAGCCCCAAGCCTGAGGGCACACCTGGCGGCGTCCATAGCCACATTACCACCGCCAACCACACCTACCCTCTGACCAATCTTCACCGGCGTATCATACTCGGGAAACCGATACGCCTTCATCAGATTGACCCGGGTCAAGAACTCATTGGCCGAATAGATACCATTAAGGTTCTCACCGGGGATATTCAAAAACATTGGTGCCCCCGCCCCGGGTCCCAGAAAAACCGCCTGATAACCACTATTTAGCAAATCATCAACACTTATGGTCTTACCCACTACCGTATCCAATTCAATCCTTACCCCTAAAGAGGCAACATAATCAACCTCAGCCTGGACAATATCTTTGGGTAACCTGAACTCAGGGATGCCGTACATCAATACTCCACCAGCCACATGTAGTGCCTCAAAGATGGTAACACTATGCCCCAGCTTAGCCAAATCAGCGGCGGCGGTCAGTCCGGCTGGTCCTGAGCCGACCACAGCCACCCGCTTACCGGTTGGCTTAGGCTTTATTTTGGGTGAGTTTACCAATTCCATATTAGCCCGCTCCCAGTCAGCCACGTACCGCTCCAGACGACCGATGGCAATAGGCGCCCCCTTTTTAGCCAGAACGCAGGTAGCTTCACACTGTGTCTCCTGAGGACAGACCCGTCCGCAGATACCAGGCAGGCTATTCTTATCCTTGAGTATCCTTACCGCTTCAGGCATATCGCCATCGCGAACCGCCTTAATAAAGCCGGGAATGTCTATCTCCACCGGGCAGCCATCAATGCAGGGGTGCTTGGGGCACTGGATACAGCGGCCGGCTTCAGCTTGAGCTTGCTCCAAGCTATAGCCCAAAGCGACCTCATTAAAGTTCCTCGCCCGTAACCCGGGGGCTTGCCGGGGCATAGATACTCGGTTCAAGTTAAGTTTAGCCATATATACTAATCTCCAGGCGCCTAATCAAGGATGAATGCCGCTTTGACTCTGCCATCGCTCCAAAGAAAGTTTTTCTTCATCAAGGTAGATACGCTGACGGGCAAAGAGTAAATCCCAGTCTACCTGATGGCCATCAAACTCAGGGCCATCTACACAGACAAACTTGGTCACTCCGCCCACTGATACCCGACAACAACCACACATACCGGTGCCATCAACCATTATCGGGTTCAGGCTGACAATGGTTTTAACCCCGAAGGGCTCGGTGGTTTTAGCGCAAAATTTCATCATAATACTGGGGCCAATAGCGATTACCCGGTCAATCTTCTCGCCACTTTCCAGCAGCTCTTTCAATGGCTCGGTTACCACTCCCTTGCGAGCGTAGGAGCCATCGTCAGTAGTAACTATTAATTGGTCACTGACACTACCTAGCTCATCCTCCCAAAAGAGTAAGTCCCGGCTCCGTGCTCCCATAATGGAAATAACCTTGTTGCCCTTCACTTTTAAAGCTCTGGCGATAGGCACTATGGTGGCAACAGCAAATCCTCCAGCCACACAAACTACAGTACCAAATTTCTCAATGTGAGAAGGTAAACCCAGCGGGCCGATAAAATCAGCAATAGAATCGCCGGTTCCCAACAAGGCCAGCCGGTGAGTAGTTGTTCCCACTTCCATAAAGACAATGATAACGCTGCCCTCTTCCCTGTCCCAATCGGCAATGGTTAATGGAATACGCTCACCCCTCTCATCAATCCTGATAATAACAAACTGCCCTGGTTGAGCCTTCTTCGCCACATTAGGGGCGGCAATCTTTAACAGATGAATATTGGGCACTAAGTCCTGCTTTAGTAATATTTCATACATGTACCTTAGTCCTCCCCAAGAATTTATCATCAAAATAGTATATCATTCAAGTCATTAAGTATTGCGTAATTGCCGATTAAGGTATAAGATAGTAAGCACGAACATTATATAAAAGCCTAATCTATTAACTAAACTAATTTACGAGGTGGTGATAATGAGTATAGAGCCAGTTCACATCGGGTTTGGCAATATATTAGCCATGAATAGAGTTATTGCCATAGTTTCCCCAAACTCAGCCCCTATCAAACGCGCTATCCAAGAAGGGAGAAACAAAGGACTACTAATTGACATGACTAACGGCAGAAGAACGAAAGCCGTTATCATCACCGATAGCGGGCACATCATTCTGGGTGCCCTTGCCCCGGAAACTATTGCTGGACGGTTACAAGTAAGTCGGGGAGGCTCAGGGCTAAGATTCGAGCAAAGCGATGAAAAAGGCGAGTCATGAGAGCCAGTCCCCGCTCAGCTTACCGACCAAGCCACTACTCGTAGTCCTCTCCGGTTCCTCAGGGGCAGGTAAAGATGCCCTTTTAACCAAGATGAAAGAGTTAGGCTCCCCGGTTAAACGTATCACCACGGTAACCACACGAGCCCAGCGAGCTAAAGAGAGAGACAATGTAGACTATCACTTTGTCTCTGAGAGAAAGTTCCAGGAGATGATTAAAAATAATGAGTTATTAGAGTGGGCAAATGTCTACGGCAATTGGTATGGCGTACCTAAACAGCCAGTCAAACAAGCCCTGGACAGGGGGCAGGACGTACTAGTAAAGGTTGACACTCAAGGGGCAGCTACTATCAAAAAAATCCTGCCTGAAGCGGTGTTCATCTTTGTGATACCCCCGTCAATGGCAGAACTTATGACCAGGGTCAAGCAGCGCCATACTGAATCACCCTTTGACTTAGCCTTACGGATAAAAACCGCTGAGGAAGAAATAAAACAACTACCCCTGTTTGACTACATAGTAGTCAACAAGCGAGATGAAATTGACCTGACAGTATCGGAGATTAAGGCGATTATTACTGCCGAAAAGTGTCGGGTAAGTCCGCGGCAGATTGCTCTATAGATTTACTTAGAATAGCGGGCGTAATAGCCGGGCAAATAAATAACCCAGCCCACCACAGATAGGGAAGGTTATTATCCAGGCAAGGACAATCCGGCGCGCCACTCCCCACCGCACTGCCGAAAGTCGTTTGGTAGCTCCGACCCCCATGATAGCCGAACTGGCGCAGTGGGTGGTACTCACCGGGATGCCGAGGCGCGAAGCGCCCCAAATAACTGCCGCCGCTGAGACATTAGCCGTAAAGCCGTGAATCGGTTCCAGAGCCGTAACCCTCATCCCCACTGTCTTGATAACTCGCCAGCCGCCAATAGCTATGCCTGAGCTAATAGCTACCGCCGATACAATTATTACCCACCATGGAATGTTGTCCCACAGATTAGCCTGCCCGGTATAAACTACCAGCGCCATAGTGATGACACCTATAGGCATCTGACCATCATTCAGGCCATGGCTATAAGCCAGAAAGGCAGTAGTCAGCCATTGCAGACGGCTAAAAATAACTCGCATTCTAGCTGGAGCACTTCGCCGGAACACCCATAATAGAAGAACCATTAAACCAAAGCCGCC
>DAOUFA010000089.1:0-7440 GCA_034430355.1 Dehalococcoidales bacterium | reverse complement strand
ATTATCCGCTCTATGCCGGCGGCAAAGCCGATAGCCGGGGTCGGTCTGCCCCCCAGTTCCTCAATCAGGTCATCGTATCGTCCGCCGCCACCGAGGGTGCTCTGGGCGCCTTCGGCTTTAGGCTGAACCTCAAACACTGTCCGGGTATAGTAGTCCAGCCCCCGAACCAGGCGGTGGTTTACGGCAAAGGGAATTTCAAGCAAGCCCAGGTATCTCTTTAGTTGGTTGAAGTGCTCATCACACTGGGGGCAGAGGTAGTCGGTGCTTTTCGGAGCGGAGTCAGCTATTTGCTGGCATACCGGCTTTTTACAGTCAAGGAGGCGAAGCGGGTTCCTGTTTAGTCTAGTTTTACAGTCTGAGCACAAGTCATGAGTATAGTTGGCGTAGTAACTCTTCAGGGCGGCTAGATATCCGGGTCGGCATTGTTTACAACCGATACTGTTTAGAATTAGTGATAGGTGGTGAAGGTTTAGCGAGGCAAAGAATTGCCATGCCATATCAATGACTTCGGCATCAAGGGCAGGGTCGTCGTCCCCAATAGCCTCATAGCCAAACTGGTAGTGCTGCCGATATCTGCCGGCCTGGGGTCTTTCATATCTAAAAATGGAGCCAATATAATACAGCTTTACCGGCTGGGGCAGGTTATGCATCCCGTGTTCCAGGTAGGCCCGGCACACTGGCGCCGTGCCCTCTGGTCTCAGGGTTATTTTATTGCCCCCTCTATCTTCAAAGGTATACATTTCCTTTTGGACAATATCGGTTTCTTCGCCGATACTGCGGGAGAAAAGCCCGGTGTCCTCAAAGGCAGGGACATCAATGCGCTCATAGCCATAGAGCTGACAGATGTTAACCACCTTTTGCTCTATATAGCGCCAGTAGGCTTGCTCGTTGGGTAGAATATCCGAAGTTCCGCGCGGTGCCCGATACAACCTGTACTCCTCTTTAGTGAGTTCCCAGGAAAATCGAAGATTTTTCTGGGTGCTTTAAGCTAGGATACAGTATTAGCCGTTGATTTGTAAAGGGAGAATTGATTGGTAACCTCTTTCTTCCCACCCTCCCGCCCTTGAGTCATATCTGGGGGCATAGCCCTAATTAAGAGAAGATTGAGGGGGCGAAGCCCCTTCAAGAAACTAATGTTTCCCCCTCCCTTGTAAGGGAGGGGGATAAAGGGGGAGGGTTGCTAAGTGAATATCAAGGGGGTGAGGTAGATAAACATTATTAAGTTTTAATTTTGCACAAATTCACCTTACTGCGTTATACTTAAAATATAATCTTAACCATCGGTGAGGCGGGTGAAGAGTTTTAGTCAACTTATAGGTAAGGCTCGGGAATATCTTCAGCCGGAGAAGCTAGCTCTGGTGGAAGAGGCGTATAATTTTGCTTCCCAGGCACATAAAGGGCAGGTGCGTAAATCGGGTGAGCCCTATTTAGGGCACCCGTTACAGGTGGCTTTGACCCTGGCTGAACTTCAGCTTGACGCCAGCTCTTTAGCCGCAGCCTTGTTACACGATGTTCCCGAGAATTGTGGGATAGCTATTTCGGAGATTGAGGCCAAGTTTGGTTCGGAGGTAGCCAAGCTAGTTGATGGCACCACCAAGCTGGGCAAGCTTGCCTGGTCAGGAGAGGGTGTGGTAGCCGGCGAACTACAGGTGGAGAACCTGAGAAAGATGCTGGTGGCTATGGCCGAGGACCTGCGGGTGGTGTTTATCAAGCTAGCTGACAGGCTGCATAATATGCGTACCTTGGGTGCCCTGTCATCAGAAAAACAGCGTAGCATTGCCCAGGAGACTTTAGAGATATATGCCCCCTTAGCTCATCGTTTGGGGATATGGGAACTGAAGTGGCAATTAGAGGATTTGGCCATTCGCTATTTAGAGCCAAGGAAGTATCGCCAGATTGCCAGGCTGATTGCTGCCCGGCGCACTCAGCGTGAGGACTTCGTCGCCAGGATAATTCAGATTTTGGGGGGCGAGTTTGATAGGGTAGATATAAAGGCTGAAGTCTCGGGCAGGCCCAAGCATATCTACAGCATATACCAGAAAATGGAAAAATATTCTGCCCTGGGCAGGGACTTTGATGATATCCATGACCTTCTTGCCCTTCGGGTATTGGTTGGTACTGTGCCTGATTGTTATGCCGCGGTAGGTGTTATTCATAGTTTGTGGCGCCCTTTGCCCGAGGAGTTTGATGACTTTGTTGCCAACCCCAAGCCAAATGGGTATCAGGCGTTACATACTGTAGTAATGTATGGTGCCACCCCCCTGGAAATACAGATTCGGACTCACCAGATGCATCATATTGCTGAGTATGGGGTAGCTGCTCACTGGCGTTATAAGGAGGGTGAAGAGAAGGATATACGTTTTGAGGAAAGGATAAGCTGGCTGCGCCAGTTAATTGAGTGGCACCGGGAGCTCAGCGGGGCTGAAGAGTTCTTGGAATCGGTTAAAACCGATATCTTCATTGACCAGGTTTTTGTTTTCACGCCTAAAGGGGAGATAAAGGATTTACCCAAGGGTTCTACCCCCCTTGATTTTGCCTATCGGGTCCATACTGAGCTGGGGCACCGGTGTATCGGAGCTAAGGTAAAAGGTAGGCTGGTGACTCTGAATTATCAGCTTAAAAATGGTGATGTAGTTGAAATCATGGCAGCTAAGGGGGATAAGGGACCGAGCCGAGATTGGCTGAGTCCTCAGTTGGGCTTTATCAAAACCTCTCACGCCAGGGAAAAGGTACGGCAGTGGTTTAAGCGGCAGGAACGGGCGGAAAATATTGAGCGTGGTCGGGAGCTTTTGGAGAAGGAGATGAGGCGGCTGGGGATAAAACTCAGTCAGCGGGAGGAACTGGCTAAGCTATTCAAATATGATAGTTTGGATGATTTTCTGGCAGCTATTGGTTACGGTGGGGTTACTACCCATCAGGTTGCCTTGAAGCTAGCTGCCCAGGAGGAGCGACCTAAGGAAGCAGCCGAGGGCACACTACCCAAGCCACCAGTATCAGCGATTAAGGTGTTAGGGGTTGGGGATATGGTTACCCGATTAGCTGAGTGTTGTCATCCTGTGCCTGGGGATAAGATTGTTGGCTATGTTACTCGTAGCCGGGGCGTGTCAATCCATCGTCAGGATTGTTATAATATAATTCATGAGGACGAGAAGGAGAGATTGATTTCAGTGGAGTGGGGGCAGACTACTGCCCTGTATCCGGTCAGTATTCAGGTTGAAGCCTGGGACAGGGTAGGGCTGATTCGTGATATCACCACCATTGTGGCTGAGGAGAAGATTAATATTGCGGCGATGAGTTCCGTTCAGCATGATGACCATACTGTTACTGAACACCTTACTTTAGGGATGAAGGGGCTGGCTCAGTTAAGTCGGCTCTCAGGCAGAATTGAAGGGGTTCGAGGGGTGATAAGTGTGGCCAGGGTGGGGGATGAGGCGACGGTCAAAACTAGCCCCTCAACCTGAGGGAAGGAGGCAGATATTGCCAGCGACTAAATCAGCTCAAAAGCAGGTACGTGTAACTGAAAGAAAGCGACTGAGAAACAAGTCTATTCGTAGCCAGTGTAAAACTAACATAACCAAAGCCGAGAGGCTTATCTTCTCAGGTGAGTTTGAGTCGGCTCAGAAAGCGGTACTGGTTGCCATCAGTTCTCTAGATAAGGCGGCTGAGAAGGGGGTTATCCATCCCAATAATGCTGCCCGACGTAAATCAAGGTTAATGAAGAAGCTAAATGAGGCTCAGGCTTTGTCTGCGGCGGAATGATTTGATTCGGGGGTTGACAGAAGCCGTATTTTTGTATAAAGTTTTATAGAACAGATGTTCGCCCAGCCTGAATTAGTTGTTGGGGGGAGAGGTGAAGGCACTGTCATCTAAGCAGGAACAAATCAACAATTTTATTCACCGTTTTTGGGGGGATAGGGGTTATCCACCTACCATCAGGGATATAGTAACTGGATGTGGGATTAGCTCGACATCGGTTGTGGATTATAACCTGAATATATTGGAAAAGAAGGGATATATTCGCCGCCATCGCGAGGTGTCGCGTGGTATTGAGTTAGTTGCCCGGTCTCAGGCACCGGGGGGTCAACTTCAGGTACCTATTATTGGTCAGATAGCGGCTGGTGAGCCAATACCAGTGCCTACTGCCGATACCTGGGATATTACTGCCTCCTCGGAGACCCTTGAGGTGACTAAAGATTTGACCCGGGGCAGGGAGGGGGTTTATGCTTTGAAGGTAAAGGGCTCATCAATGGTGGATGCTCTGGTTAATGATGGTGATTTGGTATTGATGGAGTACGTAAATTCAGTGGAGAATGGGGAAATGGCAGCCATATGGCTTAAGGCGGAAAAAGAGGCGACGCTGAAGAAATTCTATGCTGAGGCGGGTCGGGTTCGACTTCAGCCGGCCAATAGCCAGATGCAGCCGATATATGTTGAGCCGGATAATGTTGAGATTCAAGGCAGGGTTATTGCTGTTATCAGGCAGTTGGTGTAGTTGTCCTCGTGGGGGATGAGGCGGATTCTCGAGAGAAAGAGAGGATTATGCTTCTAGCTCAGTTTCAGACGGTAGGTCACGACCTTTTCACTCGGGGGCTTGTCTCTTCCCATAGTGGAAATCTGAGCATTAGACTGGGGGACCATTTAATTATTACCCGCCGCGATAGCAGGCTCAGTTGCTTGCAGGAGCCTGATTTGATAGAGACCGGGATAAATAAAAATGACCGGTCGACACCACTGGCCTCAATCGAACTAGCTGTCCATCGGGCTATTTATCGGGAAACGCCGGCATTAGCCGTTGTTCACGCTCACTCCCCTCATGCCATCGCCCTGTCGTTAGTTGAAACTGAGATTGTGTCCAATGATGCTGAGGCTCTGTCGATAATAGGTCGAGTTCCAGTCCTGGGCTGGCATATGAAAGTAAGCCCCGGGGGTCTGGCTAATATAATTGCCCGGGCATTAAAGCAGCACCGGATTGTTATGGTTCATGGTCATGGTAGTTTTGCCGTTGGTCAACTGCTTGAGGAAGCCTACAGGTGTACTACGGCACTAGAGGAAAGCTGCCGGGTCATTTGCCTGTTGAAGTCGTTACAGGTAGGTTCAGATAAAGAATAGCCTATTTGTTATAGACTGGAGTGCACCAGCCAAGGTATTTAGGGTTGTTACCTTTTATTACCTCAAAGTAGATTTGTTGTAACCTCTTGGTTATTTCACCAGGTTCACCGCTACCTATCTGGCGGTGGTCTATTTCGCCTATCGGGGTGATATGGGCGGCAGTGCCAGTAAAGAAACACTCTTCAGCGCGATAAAGCTCGTTGCGGTCAATCTGCCTCTCTATTGTTTCTATACCCAGTTCATTTTGTGCCAGCTCTATTACAGTATCGCGGGTAATACCGGTAAGGATACTACTGTAGCTGGCTGGCGTGACTAACTTGCCCTCTATAACCAGAAAGATATTCTCACCACTGCCTTCGGAGACATAGCCATCCGAGGTCAGCATAATCGCCTCGTCAAAGCCGTTACTGATGGCTTCGGTTTTAGCCAGGGCATTATTGATATAAAGGCCGGTAATCTTAGCCTGGGGTGGAATCACATTATCATCAGGGCGCCGCCAGGAGGAGACAACACATCGGGCTTTGTCTATATCCAGATACGGTCCCCAGGGAATAGCAAAGACTAAGAAATCATTATCTAAGTCATGAAGGCGGACCCCGAGGGACTCAGAGCTCTTATAGGCTAGAGGGCGGACATATAAGTTTTCTTGAAAACCGCACCTAGTTACCACTTCCATTGTTATCTGGCATAGCTCGTCAATGGTATAGGGCAGGTTAATCTGCAACAACCGGCAGCCGTTAAATAGTCGTTGATAGTGCTCTTTAAGCCGGAAGAGGTAAATCTGCTTTTGTTGGCTATTCCAGTTACCCCTGATGCCCTCAAAAACAGCCGTCCCGTAGTGAAGGCAATGGGTCATAATGCCTATCTTGGCTTCAGATAGAGGCACGAACTGTTTGTGGAAATAGGCATATGATGGCATCTTGAGAATCTCCTCTCTTACTGCGAAGTTTATTATAGGTGTAAATAGGACAGAAAACAAGGTCACTTATTGCAATCATTTTTTGAGGTTGTTTTTTCCCACCCGCCCACCCTAGAACGTATCTGGGGGCGCAGCCCCCAGTCCCTCCCTTCAAAAAATAATCATTTCCCTCTACTTAAATAAAGGAAGCTAATCTTCTGGGGTGTATAAGAGGGGCGAAGCCCCTCTTTCTTCGTCTTCGCCCCATGATAGGAATATATATCTATATCTTGGAGAGTCAAAGGGAGGCGAATACGGGGTCCCCGCAAAAACAAAGTTTTTGTGGGGTAAAAAGCCCCCCTTATATAATCGATTCCCCTTCCCCTTGTAGAAGTACACAATTGGCAACAAGTTTGGAAATCAATAGGGGGTTTAAGGGGCGAAGCCCCTTCAAAACCTATTCTTCCCCCCCCCCTTACAAGGGAGGGGGATAAAGGGGGTAGGTTGCTAAGGAAATATAAAGGGGATAGGGTTACCAATAAAAATCTAGAACGGGTTCCCAGGAAAATCGAAGATTTTTCTGGGTGCTTAAAGGGGGTGAGGTTGACCAGTTGGGAAATCTAACCGGGTTGGTAAACAATCTCTCCTGTTTCTAGTTGACAGTGGTAATAATGAGGAGTAGAATTAAATATGCTAGGCTGACAAATAGGGGGGTATGGCTATGATAGAGATGACCATTGATAGTATCCGGGTTAGTCTGATGAACTATCAACGG
The DNA here is from genome assembly GCA_034430355.1 of Dehalococcoidales bacterium. Taxonomy (GTDB): domain Bacteria; phylum Chloroflexota; class Dehalococcoidia; order Dehalococcoidales; family E44-bin46; genus E44-bin46. The sequence continues at coordinate 658 of DAOUFA010000089.1, read as the reverse complement.
GTGGTAATTCTAAAAGAGAAAGAGACAGAGCGCTATCTGCCTATCTGGATTGGTCCCGCTGAGGCCGATGCCATAGCGGTAAAACTGCAGGGTGTTACCGTGCCCAGACCTTTGACTCATGACTTGTTACAATCGGTAATTGATAGCTTGGGAGCTACTGTCAACTCTATCATCGTCAGCGACCTTAGAAACGATACCTTTTATGCCAAGATTATTCTTAGTGTAGATAGTGAGGTAATGGAAGTTGACTCCCGTCCCAGTGATGCTTTAGCCCTGGCGGTAAGGGTGGAGGTGCCTATCTATGCCGAGGAGGCAGTTTTAGATAAAGCCGGTATCATCCTGGACAAGGAGACGGGCAAGCCTGTTCTGCGAGAAAAAGAGGCAGGAAAGGCTGAGGGCAAGGGTAAAGAGGTTAGTGAAGAAGAGTTAAAGCGGATGTCGGCTTTCTACGATTTCATTAATACCCTTGATTTAGACGACTTTGATAAGAAGCGTAAATCTTGAGCTAGACTTTTAATATCGGAGGCTGGATTGGTGGAGGAGCGTCTTATTAAAAGGTTAATGGCGGCAATAAAGTGTCGTGTTTGTGGGCGTCACTATGAGGTAGATAATGTTAACATCCTTAGCCATGACCAAGATTTATGGTTTTTGAGTGCAA
>DAOUFA010000088.1:0-12492 GCA_034430355.1 Dehalococcoidales bacterium | reverse complement strand
CTCAGAGCCCTGGCTGAGCCCCTGGCTAAATTGCTAAACGATTATCTGGCTACTAACCCTATACCGGGCGAGGTCCTGGTGCCGGTGCCACTACACCAGAAACGATTAAGGGAGCGTGGCTATAATCAATCCAGCCTGCTGGCTAAGGAGTTAGGCAAGCTCACCAACCTACCGGTAGTGGATGACTGCCTCATCCGACAGCGTCACGCACCTCCCCAGGCCAGAAGTTCAACTGTGGAAGAACGGAGGCGCAATGTAGCCGAGGCTTTTGTCTGCCGTGACCACCGCCTACAGGATAAGCAGGTATTGCTTATAGATGATGTCGCCACCTCTGGGGCTACCCTTGATGCCGGTGCGGCAGCTCTAAAAGCCACCGGGGCTACTTCGGTGTGGGGATTAGTGCTGGCTAGAGAGATTTAAAAGAATTACTATCAGGAGCATAAGCGATGGAGCTACAAATAACTGGTAAAAATATAGAGCTATCACCAGCGGTGCGCCGCTACATTGAACGTAAGCTGGGCAAGCTTAGCCGCCACTTACCCAATATTATAGAAACCAAGGTAGAAATATCTGAAGAAAAAACAAAGTCTCCTCAGCAGCACTTTGTGGTGCAGGTAACCGTAGACAGCAACGGCACCTTGCTTCGTAGCCAGGGGAGGGGGGCAGACCTGTTCACCGCTATTGATAAGGTAGCCGCAGTTATAACTCGGCAAGTAGAGCACTACAAGGGAAAGCGGCATGACAAAAGAAGGGGTGGCTCACTTGCCCGAGCTGAACTCAGTGAGGAAGCGGAGAAACCACCGCGTAGGAAGGTGGTTAAGGTTAAGCAGTTTACGGTTAAGCCGATGTCGGTGGCTGAAGCCATAGACCAGATGGAGCTTTTAGGTCACGATTTCTTCCTCTTCTTTAATGCCGATAGTAAAGGACTCAACCTGCTATATCGCCGAAAAGACGGTAACTACGGGCTCATTGAACCTGAGTTAGGCTAGGCAATAAGCATAGTTTATTCCCAAGATAGTAAATGACAGGAGAGCTAAAATACATCATCTTTAATACCAATATGGGTTGGGTGGGAATACTGGGTTCAGCCCGAGGGCTAGTACGAACTACCCTACCCCAGCCTTCAGCCCAGGAAGCCCGCCAGCTATTAGGTAACCGGGTAAACAATGCCGTCTGGTCGCAGAATCTGTTTGATGGCTTAATGGAACGCCTTAAGACTTACCTCAGCGGTGGCAAGATAGCCTTCCCTGACGAGCTTGACCTGTCAGCAGCTACCCCCTTTCAGCGTAAGGTATGGGAGATAACCAGGCTTATCCCTTATGGCGAGACCAGGAGCTACACCTGGGTGGCTGAGCAAATTAAGCAACCAGAGACAGCGCGGCCGGTAGGACAGGCTCTAGCCAGAAACCCGCTACCTATTATTATCCCCTGCCACAGGGTATTAACCATTGATGGCAAGCTCGGCGGCTTCAGTGGCGGAGTGGAACTAAAAAGGTGCCTGCTTCGGCTGGAAGCCCCAGCTGGCACCGGGTAAAGTGGGTGGAAACTTTCACCTAACTTTACTTTTGAAAAGCGGCTTACTATCAAATACGCCTCTTATTCTCAGGTTGAGGAAATTATCCTCGTATTTCTCAATTATTCCCTGGTCAGCGAAGCTAAAGTATCTATTCTCGCCGATTATGATATGGTCTAATACCTTAATCTGCAGAATATGCCCGACAAAGACCAGGTCTCTGGTGAGCTGTTTATCACTCTTGCTGGGGGTGGGGTCGCCTGAGGGATGATTATGGATAAAAATCTGGGCGGCGGCGCTATATTTAAGAGCACTCTCTACAATCTCACGGGGACGGATGGGGATATCCTCCAGTGTGCCTTCAAAGAGGTCAACGGTATCAATAATCTGGCTTCGCCTATTTAAATAGATAACCTTGAATACTTCTTTCTTGAGGTCTCGCATTGAGTAGTAGAGATAGTCAAAGACCTCTTTAGACGACTTATAAACAGGCTTTTCAATAATATTCTGTTTGAGAACCGCTACCGGTAATTCGCGCAGAAGCCTAACACAAAAGACACAAGGGGGAGAAATCCCAGCTTGCTGTAGTTCCTCGGAGGAAGCTGACACGAATCTCCTGAGGTTGCCAAAATGTTCAATACACGCGGCTGCCTTCTGTCTACACTGCCGGTGGGGCAAACATAGGCCCAGGACTAATTCAACGCATTCCTGGTCATTAAGGCCCTCAAGACCCGACCGAATAAACTTTTGCTGTACTGGCTTCAGCTGTCCTTGTAATGCTCCTGAACGCATTTCCCAGTTCCTCCTGTCAGTAACGGCTCTAATTTACACTGCCTATAGCCCTACTTATCAGGCAACAATGTCCTAGCCTATATCCACATTGGCAATATGCCAATTGTCATACTTATAACATATTATAAGACATTTGTCAATATTTGCCGGCAAAACTAGCGCCAACCGGGGACAACGGTAATTCAACAAAGAAGGTGGCGCCTTTCCCCGGTTTGCTTTTGGCATATATCCTGCCAGCATGCTCGGCGACAATACCGTGACAGAGGCTAAGCCCCAAGCCGGTGCCACCCTTTTCCCCTCTGGTGGTGAAGAAGGGGTCGAAGATTTTATCAAGCTGCTCGGCTGGAATCCCGGGGCCATCATCAGCAAATGAAATTCTGATATAGTCCCTCGTCGGCTGAGCCTTGACGCTAAGCTTTCCCCCAGCGTTTGCCTCACTCATAGCCTGCTCAGCATTCAAGATGATATTCAAAAAAACCTCTTGAATTTGATGAAAGTCAGCCATTATCTTTGGGAGGCTGGGGGCGAGGCTGGTTACAAGCTCAATATTACTTGTTTCCAGTGCGTAAGCCCTTAATTCCAGAGCCTCTTGCAAAATGTCATTTATGTCTGAATATTCCTTCCTTGGCTCGCGGCGGCGGGCAAAGGTCAGCAGATTCCCTACCACCTTAGCCACCCGTTGAGCTTCGCTATGAATCCTGTCTAAATCCCGGCTGATTTCCTCGTCAGTGCTTTTTCTCATCAGGCGCTGAGAAAATCCCAGTATCCCGGTTAGAGGATTACTTATCTCGTGGGCAACACCGGCTGCCAGTTCGCCAATAGAGGCCAGCCGACTGGAGAGATAAAGCTGTTGCTGTAGCTCCTCTTCCCTCTCCTCAGCCTGCTTGCGCTCGGTGATGTCCCTGATAAAAGCAACATTGGCACGTTGCCCCTGGTATATGGTGTAGGCACTGGTAAGCTCAATGGGAACCTCAGTACCATCCTTTGTGATAATGGACATCTCAAAAAGTCCGGGGATAATTTCACCACTCATCCTTCTTTTATGTCTTTTTAGAGAAGCCTCGTGATGTTGGGGGTGGAGGAGGTCGAAAAACGACATACCGAGCAGTTCCTTCCTGGAGTAGCCGGTGATACGGGGCCACTCATTGCTAACAAAGGTGTGGATGGCGTTTCCCTGCTCAGTATCCTGCAACATAACAATAGCCTCCCCGATAGTGCCACCCAGATTCAACAGGGCGCTATATCTCCCCTCCGACTCCCGCAGCGCCTCTTCCGCCCGCTTGCGCTCGGTGATGTCCAACGTCACCTCAACTATGCCCATGAGGTCATCATTTGCATCCTGAATAGGGCAGCCTCGTACAAACCACACCCTCCCGTCGGGAGTGGTTATCTCCGCTTCCTGCGGTTGACCGGTTTCACGGACTCTCACCACCGGGCAGCCTACACAGGGTTGGCTACGCTGAGGCCATATCTCGTAGCAGTGCCGTCCCACCAGCTGTTCAGGAGCCACACCGACTGATTCACCTGCGACCCTATTTGCCCACAAGACCCTCATTTCCGTGTCCTGATACACCACAACCTCCGACATGCTGTTCAGAATAGCCGTCTTCTCCTGTTCCGTCTTTCTCAGCGCCTCCTCTGCCCGCTTGCGCTCAGTGATGTCTCTGATTGAAACCAAACCGGCTAATCTTCCCTGATATTCTGTTCTCACACCAACAGCACTTATCCATATTTCTCTACCATCTTTGATTATTGTCCGAAATTCGTTCACCTGACGCAGGTCCTTTTCAAACATGTCTTTGACAATAATGCGGATAACTCGTTCTCTGTCCTCCGGGGGGACAAAGTCAAGCAGACTCGCTCCAACCGCATCGTCTACAGAATCAAATCCATAGATTTTGGCAGCGGCTTCATTAGCAAGCACTACTTTCATCGTTTCGGCATCAATAACAAACACACCATCAAGCGTGCTCTCGAATAAGGCTCTATATTTGTGCTCGCTCTCACGCAGTGCCTCCTTCGCCTGCTTGTGCGCGGTGATGTCGGTGGACACACCAACCATCCCGGTCACCTCACCATTCCTGCCCCGCATTGGCGAATAGTGAGATTCATATAGCAAATCTCCCACTTCTACAATTGAAACATGTGTTTCACCAGCGAGGGCACGGCGGTTGTCTTCGAGAATTTGCGGTAAATCACGGTATATATCAAAGACGGATAGCCCCACAACTTCACCTGGCTTTAACCCCAGAGCTTCCAAACCTGTTCCCTCCGAAAGAGTGAATATGCCTTCCTTGTCCAATGCCCACAAAACAATTGGAGCATTAGAAACAACGGCGCGAAGGCGCTCCTCGCTCTCACGCAGTGCCTCCTCCGTCTGCTCGCACTCGGTTTCTAATGTTTCCAATTCAGTAACTCGCTGGCGCAATACTACTAATTCACTTGTGAGTTGCTCTTTTGTCTTAGCTTCATCTGATAACATAATCCAACCCCCTTGTTGAGAGTTCATCTCTACCGCTGAGTGATATGCAGAAAGTTAGCCACGGCGGTTATAATGTCTGACTCTCCGAAGGGCTTATTCATAACCCCGAAAGGACCCTGAGCTAAAGCCCGCCTCATCATGCCACTACCAGGATAGCCAGTGATGATGGTTACCGGTAATCTGGGCTTGATGGCTTTTATCCGACCAAAGAGTTCGTCACCAACCATTCCCGGCATTTTAAGGTCAAGGAAAACAAGGGCAAAATCCTGCTGCTTCACCAGTTCTAACCCTTCAGAACCAGTCTTAGCCGTTATCACCCTATGCCCGAGTTCTTCCAGGGTCTCCTTAAACAGTGACCGAATTGTCTCTTCGTCATCAACGACCAGGATATTTGCCTTTGTCCCGACTGAGTTTCGTTGTAGCCATTCATCAACCAGGGTCTTGTCGAACCTCCACTGATTGCCCACTTTGGTTGCCGGGATTTTGCCTCGCCTCAATAGTCGGTATATAGTCTTCTCGGTGACCCGCAAATAATCAGCCATTTCCTGGAGGGTCATAAGCTGGGTCATATTGCCTTCCTTTCCTCAATTCCCATTATGCTCTGGGAAATATTTGGAATAATTGACCTTTTTTATCCCTTATAGTCCACTAAAGTCCATTATAGCATGCTATTAGCACATGTCAAGGAACAATGTTCTAGTACATTTGTTCGACATTGCGGGCGGCTATCGGGGCTAATAAAACTGGGGGGGAGATAATTTGGCTCTATACAGTCTTCGTTTACCCTCAGAAGTCCCTCTTATCTTCAAGTTTAAGAAGTCCAGTTCGTATTCATCAATTAGTCCTTCACCAGCGAAGCTAAAGTATCTATTCTCACCAATTATGATATGGTCTAAGACATTAATCTGGGTAACACATCCGGCATAGACTAAATCTCTGGTTATCTCCTTATCACTCCCGCTGGGATCAGGGTTGCCTGAAGGGTGGTTATGGACAAAAATCAGGGAGGCGTTGCCATGTATTCACTGTGCTGCTACGCGCCTTCCGGCTTGTTTCATCACCTTTCTTCCTGAGTCGACTTTTAGTCGGCGACAGAGGCGATGCTAAACATGTACTACATGAATATGAGTTTGTCCACCTCTAGTTTTGTTATAAGTTTGGCACTTTGGGCAACGTACTATTGTCGCTTTCTCTAGACGGATTCCATCCCACCATTCATGCTTACATTTCCCACAACGGATTCTAGCAACGACGTTATCCATGATACCTTGGCTTGCTACCATAATTGCATGCATTGAAGGCCATGCGCTAATCTGACCTTCGCACTCTCCTAAACTTAGGTCTTTTTGCCACGGAAGTAATTTAACGAGATAAATTCCATCTTTATCAATCCCCCAAGTGCCATTGGGTGTTTCGACTTCAATATAATAAAATCCTCGGGTTACCTTTTTGCTCAGCAAGAATTTCTTGGCTTTTTCAGCGTCATCAGCGGTGTATAGTTCATAAGTTGCCTGGCCTCTTTTCATCTTACGGTCAAATTTCACACCTCTATCTGATACCTGTTCCACAGCAGCGTTCACTTGGTCGCGCAGGGATTGCTCCAAATTCGTGTCTGCCTCGAGCTTTTGCAGTGCACCGACTGCCGCCGTACGCATCGTTAGATCGGGGTCATCAAGAGCGGTGCAGAGTGGCTCTATGGCTGGTTCGCCTATCTTGCCCAGCGCCTCGGTGGCAGCCTTACGCACCTTCTGTTCCTTATCCTTGAGGACGGCAATGAGGGACTCTATGGCCCGGGCATCGCCAATCTCACCCAGTGCCTCAGCGGCATCTTCCTGCACAAGTGAGTCCTTCTGGTAGCCAAGGGCTTTTATCAACCCATTCACATCTTTCTTGGCCTTTATTTTCTCCACATTAGGCGGTCCAAAAATCCCCATACTCGTTTCCTCCTTTGTTTATTTGAGTTAAATAATCACTTACTTATTTGCTTATTATGATTTCGGCATACGGCTCTGGCATCAAAGATTTGCCATATCCAGAGACCACAAAACCCGATGAACATGGCAGCGTTAGAGACCTTCACCCACCTGATGAAATTAAACCCATTCTCCCACCCCCCACACTTCCATTTCTTTATCTTTAAATATCAATAGCTTCGTTGTCAAGTGCCTATTTTTAATAGAACTAACTGCCATCCAGTATGTAGCACATTATTAATATAGGCAATTATGGCAAAAATTTGCCAATCGGAGACAACGGCAATTCAACAAAAATCGGGGCTAATAAAGCTGGGGGGGGAGATAATTTGGCTCTATACAGTCTTCGTTTACCCTCAGAGGTCCCTCTTATCTTCAAGTTTAGGAAGTCCAGTTCGTATTCATCAATTAGTCCTTCACCAGCGAAGCTAAAATATTTATTCTCACCAATTATGATATGGTCTAAGATCCTAATCTGGGTAACACATCCGGCATAGACTAAATCTCTGGTTATCTCCTTATCACTCCCGCTGGGCTCAGGGTTGCCTGAAGGGTGGTTATGGACAAAAATCAGGGAGGCGGCATTATGTTTAATGGCACTCTCTATAACCTGGCGAGGGGAGACAGAGCTGCTAGTTACCGTGCCCTCAAAGAGGTCGACTATTTCAATAATCTGATTTTGGCTATTTAGATAAATGACCTTGAATATTTCCTGCTTGAGGTCTCGCATTGAGTGATAGAGATAATCAAAAATCTCCTGAGAGGATTTATAAATGGGCTTATCAATAATCTTTTCTTTGAGAAACTCCCTGGCTACTTCCTGCGCCAGCTTAATACCAAAGGCGGAATGAGGACCAATGCCACTAATCTGCTGTAGCTCTTTGGGGGTAGCTTCCAGGACACCCCTCAGGGTTTTAAATCTTTTAATAGCTTCCTTGGCCTGCAGTTTACAGTCCTTGCGGGGTGAGCCCAAGGTCAGGAGCAGTTCAATAATTTCATAGTCGTGAAAGCCAGCCAGACCCGATTTAATGAACTTTTCCCTCAGTCTTTTTCTATGTCCTCCGGCTGGATTCGTTGAAGGCATTTTAGATTTTCCTCGTTAGTGTAGAAATTATCTTGTTCCCCTATTCTAACACTAAGGAATAAAGGTTTCTACATTATTATTGTAATTATAAGATTATAATTATTGGTAACCTATCCCCCTGACCCCCTTCCCTTAATAAGGGAAGGGGAAAATATAGTTTCCGAAGGGGCTAACGCCCCTTCGGGCTTCCCTGTTACCCCGTATTCGCCCCTCTCTAAAATCTCTCCCCTTTGAAGGAGATACCTTAACCTAGTAAGGAGTCTAAAAGGGGCAAAACCTTTATTTCTTCACCCTTCTTCAGAAGGAGTAAGTATTCTAAGGAGAGTTCAAGAGAGGCAAAGCCTCTCTCATATAACCCATCCCCCTCATGATAGGAATATATCCATATCATGGAGAGTCAAAGGGAGGCTTCGCCCCTGCTATAAGCAATAATCAAGGGGAGTTAGAGGGGCGAAGCCCCTCTTAAAAAATACTTCCCCTTCCCCTAATCAAAGGGAAGGGGATAAAGCGGGTTCCCTGAAAAATCGAAGATTTTTTAGGGTGCTTAAAGGGGATAGGGTTTCCAAATAAAAACCTAAAGAGGGTGAGGTTACCAAATAATCTCTTAACTTTGTTACATTGGAAGATAAGGCTAATTATGATGACAGCGAGCGATTGTAACTCAGGGACAGAGGGTTAAGGTCCAGGTAGTATGACTGATTCAGGCAGTGGGCTCCAGCCCTATCCCCTCCTCCCCCACCAGCTCTACCAGCCGCTGATGAAGCTCAGGACAATAATTGGCATACATATTGGACAGCTTGAGCTTAGTAACCTTTTCCTCACTGATTACCTTCAGGTTTACCTCATCCTGCCCGGGGAAGCCCTTAAGGGTGTCAATTAACTTATGGAGATAGGCTATATCACTAGCCTCATCACCGCTCTGGGTGATAGTTACTATCAGCCGGCGACTTTTGACCGGTGCCTCTTCAGCCACTACCGGCACCTCACCAGGTTTAACCGCCGCCGTCTCTTCACCCGGAGCGGCTTCAGGCTGGTAGCGGCGTACAATATCGCAGTTTAGCTGGACCCGGTCATCCCTTAGTCTTACCTTACCTTCAACCAGTAGTATATTCCCTTCCTGCCACAGGTCTCTAGTATTGGCATAGACCCTGGGCCAGACCATAACCTCAATTCTGCCGTCAAGGTCTTCCAGAATGGCGCTGGCAAAGGGGGCTCGTTCTCGGGTAAATAGGTAGCGAACCGAGGCAACCATCCCGGCAACCACCACGTTCTGTCCTACCAGCTCGGCATCAATTTGACCGCACAGGGTAGTATTTGATGAAGCCACCTTAGCCGCAAACGAGCTAAAGGGGTGCTCAGAGAGGTATACCCCCATCAGTGCCTTCTCCCAGGCTAATTTCTCCTTGGTCGAGACATCACCATCTGGTAGCTCAAGGCTAGGCAAGGGCACCGGCATCGCCTCGCCCCACAGGTCAAACATGGTAGATTGTCCCGTCTGCCGAAGATACTGCTCCCGTTGTGCCAGAGATAGGATACGCTCAATATTTTGGAGCAAAGCGCCACGGCTGCCCAGGCAATCCAGGGCTCCAACCTTAATCAGGCTTTCCATCACCCGTTTGTTCACACCACGCAGGTCACAACGTCGGCACAGGTCCTCAATAGACTTAAACTCGCCCCCCTTATTGCGCTCGGCAATGATAGGCTCTATAGCCCCGAGTCCCACATTCTTGATAACGGTTAGCCCGAAGCGGACGGCAGGGGTACTGCCCTGGCTATCCCCTTCTATAGAAAAGCTAGCTTGACTACGATTTATATCAGGCGGTAGCACCGGGATGCCCAGGCGACGGCACTCGGCAACGGCACTGGCTACCTTCTCCAACTGGCCAGCATTGGTAATCAGGAAAGCGGTAATATATTCTGCTGGGTAGTTCGCCTTAAGATAGGCAGTTTGATAGGCGATAAGGGCATAGCTAACCGAGTGAGCCTTATTAAAGGCGTAGCCGGCAAAGGGCTCAATAAGGGCAAAGACTTCACCGGCTACCTCAACCGAGAACCCATTTTTCTTAGCCCCACTAATAAAGCTACGCTTTTCTTTCTTCATAACCTCGGGGATTTTCTTGCCCATTGCCTTGCGGAAGATGTCAGCCTGCCCCAGGCTATAGCCAGCCAGGGTCTGAACAAGAAACAGCACCTGCTCTTGATATACAATCACCCCATAGGTTTCTTCCAGGATGCTGGACAGGGCAGGATGGGGATAGCGGATAGGCTCAATACCGTGCTTGGCTTTGATGAAGGTGGGAATGTGCTCCATAGGTCCAGGGCGATACAGGGCTATCATGGCGGCGATATCGCTGAAGGTGGTTGGTTTGAGCTCCTTAATGTAGCGGCGCATGCCAGCGCCCTCCAACTGAAATACGCCGGCAGTTTCCCCTGAGGACAGCAAGTCAAAGGTCTTGGCATCATCCATCGGGATATTGCCCAGGTCAATATCAATGCCACGGTGGTGGTAAATAATCTCCTTTGCCCTGCCCAGGATAGTAAGGTTAGCCAGACCAAGGAAGTCCATCTTGAGTAGTCCAATCCGGGCAATATCTTCCATAGTGAAGTGGGTCATAACCGATTCCTGACCATTACCCTTGCTTACCCTTTGTAGCGGGACATACCTAGTGAGGGGCTCTTTAGATATAACGACACCGGCGGCATGGGTACTGGCATGACGAGCAATGCCCTCTACCTTCCTGGCTGAATCAATCAGATTGCGAACTATAGCATCCTCACTGTAGATATTTCTCAGCTCAGTGTTCTCATCCAGGGCTCTGGTCAGGGTCATGCCCGGGGCAAACGGGACGAGCCTAGCCACACGGTCAACATCACTATAGGCCATAGCCAAAGCCCGCCCCACATCCCTGAGGGCAGCTCTAGCCCCCAGTGTGCCGAAGGTGATAATCTGAGCCACGTGGTCGTGCCCATATTTCTGTGATACATAGGCAATAACCTCATCACGGCGCTCGTCCTCAAAATCCAAATCTATATCTGGCATCTCCTGGCGCTCCAGGTTGAGAAAGCGCTCAAAGACCAGCTTATGGTCAATAGGGTCAACACCGGTGATACCCAGACAGTGAAGGATAATACTGGCAGCGGCACTACCTCTAACCCCAAACAGGATATTGTGCTTCTTGGTAAAGGAGATGATGTCCCAAACGACAAGGAAGTAGTTGGCAAATTGGGTCTTCTCTACTACCTCCAACTCATAGTCAAGTCGCTGCTTTATCTCCGGGGTGGGCTGGGGGTAGTATTGAGGCAGACCCCGGTAACAGAGGTCAGCCAGAAACTGGTCAGCAGTTTTCCCTTCGGGCAGCTCTATCTCAGGGAGGTGAAGGCGACCAAACTCAAGCTTCAGGTTACACTTTTCCGCAATGCGCTCGGTGTTCTCCAGTGCCTGCGGAATGTCCTGGTAAAGCTCCGCCATCTCCTGTGGACTCTTGAGGTAGAAGAAATCGCCTGCCATCTTCAGCCGCCTCTCATCATAGATAGAAGAGTTGGTCCCGATACACAGCAATAGGTCGTGGGTTGAGGCATCCTCCTGATTGACATAGTGAACATCATTAGTGGCTACCAGTGGAATACCCAACTCACTGCCCATAGGAATGAGAACCTGGTTTATTTGCTCCAGCTCAGGAATGGGATGTCGCTGTATTTCCAGGTAGAAATCACCAAAGGTTTGCTGATACCACAGGGCAGCCTGTTTTGCCTCCTGAAAACGTCCTTCCAGAACAAGTCGAGGGACCTCGCCACTAGGACAGGCAGAGAGGGCAATAAGACCTTGATGATGTTGCTCAAGGAGTTCTTTATCTACCCTTGGCTTGTAGTAGAAGCCCTCAAGATGGGCTTTGGTGGTAAGCTGGATTAAGTTGCGATATCCTGTCTGATTCCTGGCTAGTAGAATGAGGTGGTATTTATTTTTATCGCTGGCATCACGGCTAAAGCGGCTGTTTGGGGCGAGATAAACCTCGCAGCCGATAATGGGCTTTATGCCTGCCTCTATGGCTGCCAGGTAAAACTCAATGGCACCATACATAACACCGTGGTCAGTTATAGCCAGGCTATCCATCCCCATCTCTTTGGCTCGTGCTACCAGTCGGGGGATGCGACACATGCCATCAAGCAAGCTATACTCAGTATGAACATGAAGATGAGTGAACATAACAACTTCTATACCCGGCGCTGGCTTAATTATAGCACAGGGATAGTCTTTGGGGGTATGCTTTTTAAGCCTTAACCGTGTAGAAGCTAAACAAAAAATTTATTTAGACTCCCTGCCAACCTATCCCCCTAACCCCCTTCCCTTGTAAGGGAAGGGGGAATAATTATTTTATGAAGGGGTTTAAGGGGCGAAGCCCCCATTTCTTCACCCCCTTCTTCATGAAGGGGTAAGTATTCTAAGGAAAGTTAAAGGGAGGCGAAGCCTCCCTTATATAATTGATTCCCCTTCCCCTTATCAAGGGGAAGGGGATACAGGGGATAGGGTTACTAAAAACCACTATGCTTTTTAGCCCTGGCAGTGTAAAATCTAGATACTATTGATTTGGAGACAAGATTGAGAGCTCTTGGTATTGTAGGCAAAGTGCTATTCATGGTCTGCCTGTCC
>DAOUFA010000087.1:0-14605 GCA_034430355.1 Dehalococcoidales bacterium | reverse complement strand
TAAGAGCGGCTCTATGTCAAGATGCCTTCAGCGCTCAGCGAGCCCGTCAGCACAATGATGCCAATGTCCTTTGTCTGGGGGTGGGGGAGGGGCAAGATATAATACCTGAAATTGTTGAGGCTTATCTTACCAGTGAGTTTGAGGGTGGGAGGCACGTGCCGAGGCTGGATAAGATAAAGGCTATGGAAGGCTAATTATATGGGAGTTAGCTTGACAATAAATGGGGGCTATGTTATGTTTTGTTATGAGTTGCAGGTAGGATTTCGGAATTTAAGTCCGTCCTTAGAGGGGCGGTTTTTAATTATTAAGGTAAAAGAAAGGGCGAAACTATGAAAAGCGATGTGGTTAAAAGGGGCGTGGAGCGGGCTCCACACCGGTCCTTGTTACATGCTGTAGGCTGGGCGAGTGCCGATATAGATAAGCCCCTTATCGGCGTTATTAATAGCTTTAGTGAGATTGTCCCGGGACATATACATCTGCGGGATATTGCCGAGGCAGTAAAAGCCGGGGTGCGCAGTGGCGGTGGTTTTCCCTTTGAGGTTAACACTATTGCGGTGTGTGATGGTATTGCTATGAACCACCCGGGTATGAAATATAGTCTGCCCAGTCGGGAACTAATCGCTGACTCAGCGGAAATAGTAGCTGAGGCTCATGCCTTTGATGCCCTGGTCTTTATCACCAATTGTGACAAGATAATTCCCGGGATGCTTATGGCGGCGGTGAGACTGAACCTGCCGGCTATCTTTATTAGCGGTGGTCCCATGCTGGCCGGACGTCTGAGCACTAGCACTGGGGTTGAACACGTTGACCTTAGTTCTATCTTTGAGGCAGTAGGCAAAGTAGCTAAAGGAAAGATGACTCAGGAGGAACTGGAGCGGATGGAGGCGGTGGCTTGCCCTGGTTGCGGTAGCTGCTCGGGGATGTTTACCGCCAATACTATGAATTGTGCCACCGAGGCTATGGGTATGGGGCTATCCGGTCACGGTACTATTCCGGCGGTTGATGGCCGGCGGATACAGTTAGCCAGAGAGGCAGGACGGCAGGTTATGGAACTACTGGCTAACAATATTCGTCCGCGTGATATTATAAACGAAGCTTCTATCCATAATGCCTTTGCTGTTGACATGGCATTGGGCGGCAGCACTAATTCAGTTTTGCATCTTATGGCGATAGCCTATGAGGCGGGGGTTGATTTTTCCTTGCCCATGGTGAACCAGATAAGCGAGCGTACCCCTCACCTGGCTAAGGTAAGACCAGCCGGCGATTACCATCTGGAGGACATTGACCAGGCTGGCGGTATATCAGCGGTAATGAAACAGCTCAAAGGGGTATTAAACCTTGAGTCCAGAACAGTATCGAGGAAATCGGTGGCTGAGATTATTGCCGGTTGCCGGTTTGTGGATGAAAAAGTGATTCACTCGGCCGCCAATGCTTACTCAGCTACCGGGGGTATTTGTGTCCTTTTTGGCAATCTGGCACCCGAGGGTGCGGTGGTGAAGAGGAGTGCTGTAGCTCCGGAGATGATGGTTCATCAGGGTCCAGCCAGGGTATTTGACTCTGAAGAGGAAGCCACCGCCGCTATTATGGGTGGCGGCATAAAGTCGGGTGATGTGGTGGTCATTCGTTACGAAGGACCTAAAGGAGGGCCGGGGATGAGGGAGATGCTCACGCCTACTTCTCTCCTGAGCGGTATGGGGATGGATAAGGAGGTAGCCCTGGTAACTGATGGGCGTTTTTCTGGAGCCACTCGGGGTGCGGCTATCGGGCATGTCTCGCCTGAGGCAGCTAGTCGGGGGGCTATTGCTGCCTTGACAGACGGCGACATAATTAAGATTGATATCCCCAATTATAAGCTTGAGGTTGAGCTAAGCGACAAAGAGATATCCGAGCGCCTGGCACAGTTAGCTGAGTTTGAACCTAAGATAAAAACAGGCTATCTCAGGCGCTATGCGGAAAGGGTATGTTCGGCTAGCACTGGGGCAGTGTTTAGCCGATAAGGGAGAAAAATAATGAAAATGACTGGTGCCCAGATTATATGTGAGGGTCTGGTAAAGGAAGGGGTAGAGGTTATCTTTGGTTTCCCCGGTGGAGCTGTTTTACCCCTATATGATACCCTAGCCCGATATCCTCAGCTTCGTCATATTCTGGTGCGTCATGAGCAGGGGGCAGCCCATGCCGCTGATGGCTATGCCCGAGCCACAGGGAAGGTGGGGGTATGTATAGCTACCTCAGGTCCCGGGGCTACTAATTTGGTAACCGGTATTGCTAATGCCCATCTTGATTCGTCCCCGGTAGTAGCCATAACCGGTCAGGTAGCCAGACCCTTTATTGGCAAAGATGCTTTTCAGGAGGTAGATATTTCCGGTATTACTTTGCCCATTACCAAGCATAACTATCTTGTCCTCGACGTAGGTTCACTGGCTAAAATAGTTAAGGAGGCTTTTTATCTAGCTCGGACTGGGCGACCGGGTCCGATACTTATTGATGTCCCACGAGATGTCTTCATAGAGCAGACGGAGTTTAACTACCCGAGCCAGGTAGATTTACCTGGCTATAAGCCAACACTTCAAGGACATGTCGCACAGATTAAGAAGGCAGCCAAGCTTATAAATGAGGCTCAGCGACCTCTTATTATTGGCGGTAGGGGGATAATTATCTCTGGAGCCTATGCCGAGCTTAAGCAGCTAGCCGAAACGGCGCAAATACCGGTGATTACTACTTTATTGGGCATTGGTTGTTTCCCGGAGAGTCATATCCTGAGTTTTGGTATGTTGGGGATGCACGGCATGGCTTATGCTAATATGGCGGTCGCGGCGGCTGATGTCATTATTGCCATTGGGATGAGGTTTGATGATAGGGCTACAGGTAAGGTGAGCGAGTTTGCCCCTCACGCCAGCATCATCCATATTGATATCGACCCAGCCGAAATCGGTAAAAATGTGCCGGTAGTTGTGCCTATTGTTGGTGATGTGAAGCTGGTTCTAAACGCATTAAATAAATTGATTATCTCTACCGAGCATGTTGATTGGTTCCAGCAGCTTGAAGGCTGGCGGAAGGAGCACCCTTCAACGGTTATAAGAGACTGCGAAGGGCTCCTGCCTCAGTTGGTCATTCGCAAGATATATGAGGTAACACAGGGTGAGGCTATTATTGTTACCGGGGTCGGGCAGAACCAGATGTGGGCAGCCCAACACTACTGCTATGATAAGCCAAATAGCCTAATCTCATCAGGTGGGTTAGGCACTATGGGATTTGAGCTTCCAGCAGCTATAGGGGCCAAGGTAGGCTGTCCTGATACTACTGTTTGGTGTATCGCTGGTGACGGTGGTTTTCAAATGACTATCCAGGAGTTAGCTACTATAGTCCAGGAAAAAGTGGCGGTTAAGATAGCTATTATTAACAATGCTTATCTGGGGATGGTAAGGCAATGGCAGGAATTGTTCTACGGACGACGGTATGTCGCCACCCCATTGAGCAGTCCCGACTTTGTTAAGATTGCTGAGGCATATGGAATTCCGGGGCTAAGGGTTAGACATAAGGAGGAGGTAGTTCCAGCTATTGAGCAGGCCATGGCGGAACGAGGTCCTTTCTTAATTGATTTTGTCGTGGAACCTGAAGAGAATGTTTATCCTATGGTGCTGCCGGGGGCGGCTTTGACTGAAGTTCTGGAAGGACCTAAGAAAGAGGCGAAAGCTGTCTCAGATTCAGCAAAGCTTCCGGTGAGCAATATCTGAGCCTGGAAAAGAGGTAGCGGCATGACTATGAAGCACACCCTAGTTGCTTTGGTAGAGGATAAGCCGGGGGTACTTACCCGGATGGCAAGCCTTTTCCGAAGGCGTGGCTTCAATATTGAGAGTATTGTTGTCGGGCGTAGTGAAGTGCCTCATCTATCGCGCATGACCATTGTCATTAGTGGGCCAACTACGATGGTGGAACAGCTCAGAAAGCAGTTGGATAAGATTATAGATGTGATCAAGGTGTTTGATATTACCGCCGAGGATACAGTAGCCCGGGAATTAGCCTTGATTAAGGTCGGGGCTACTTCCTCTAACCGAAGCGAGATTATTCAGATTGTGGACATATTTAGAGCCAATATTGTAGATGTTGCCCCTGATTCGGTAACAGTTGAGGTTACTGGTGATGAGGAAAAAATTGATTCTTTATTAAATTTGCTTCGTGGTTTTGGTATTAAGGAAATGACCAGGACTGGTCGTATAGCTATGGCCAGGGGAGGCCGGCGGCTACCAGTGGCAAAACAGTCATCTAAAGCTGAGGGCAAAAGGCAAAAGGCTTAAACGTCCTTATCGGGGGAAGCTGGAAAGGGCTTAAAAGTAAGGTGAAAATCCTCCTCTAAAACCTATATTTCCCTACCTTTTCTGACTTCAAGGCAATGATTAGTCGTTAAATAGATTAAAATAATAACTAAAAAGGAGATGATAAATTATGGCTAAGATATACTATGATAGTGATTGTGACCTGACTTTGCTTGATGGGAAGGTGGTGGGCATTATAGGTTACGGAAGTCAGGGGCATGCCCATGCTCAGAACCTGAGGGATAGCGGTTGCCAGGTAGTAGTGGCTGAAGCCAGGGGGAGTGAGGGCTGGAAGAAGGCTAAGGAGACTGGCTTTGATGTATTGATGGCGGCTGAAGTGGCCAAGCAAGCCGATATTATTGTAATGCTGGCTCCTGATAACCTGCACCGAGATATATACTATCAATCTATTGAACAGGGATTAGCCCCGGGCAATACCCTGATGTTTGCTCACGGTTTTAATATCCATTATGGGCAGATTACCCCGCCACCCGGGATTGATGTTAACATGATAGCTCCCAAGTGTCCCGGTCATATGCTAAGGCAACTCTATACCGAAGGCAAAGGACCGCCAGCCATAGTGGCTGTTCATCAGGATGCCTCAGGTAAGGCCAGGGATATAGCTCTGGCTTATGCCAAGGGTATCGGTTGCTCCCGAGCCGGCATTATAGAGACAACCTTCGCTGAGGAAACCGAGACTGACCTCTTCGGTGAGCAGACGGTGCTATGTGGTGGGATTAGCGCCTTGATAAAGGCTGGGTTTGAGACGCTGGTTGAGGCTGGCTATCAGCCGGAGATAGCCTACTTTGAGGTCTGCCACGAGCTTAAGCTTATTATTGACCTGATATATCAGGGCGGCTTAGCTTATATGCGCTATTCAGTCAGTGATACCGCCGAGTATGGTGATTATACCCGGGGACCACGGGTTATTGATGAAATGGTTAAAGACGAGATGGGACAAATCCTGGCTGAGATTCAGGATGGTAGCTTTGCCAAGGAATGGATTCTGGAAAACCAGGCTGGTCGCCCGGTGTATAATGCCCTGAAGCGCCTGGACGAGGAACACCCCCTTGAGCTGGTGGGCAAAGAGCTACGCCAGATGATGCCGTGGCTGAAGAAGTAAAGCGAAAACTTAGATTTATTAAAGATTGAGGAACAAGATATGGACAGGGTAGTTATATTTGATACTACGCTGCGGGATGGGGAGCAGGCGGCAGGGGGCACCTTGAATATTCAGGAGAAACTGGAGATAGCCAGGCAATTGGAGAGGCTGGGGGTGGATGTTATTGAGGCTGGCTTTCCCATAAGCTCCCCCGGCGACTTTGATGCGGTAAGGCTGGTGGCTAAAGAGGTCCGTACTCCCGTAATGTGTGCCCTGGCTCGGGCTCATCCCGATGATATAGACCGGGCTTGGGAGGCAGTTAAAGAAGCTGAGCGTCCACGCCTGCATGTGTTTCTTTCGGCTTCAGATATACATCTGCTTTATCAACTAAAGAAGAGCCGTGAGGAGATTCTGGAGATGTCCCGCAGTATGGTAGCCAGGGCTAAGAAATATACTGATGATATAGAGTTTTCCCCGATGGATGCCAGTCGGACTGAGCCTGAGTATCTGTATCAAGTCCTGGCAGCAGTTATTGGCGCCGGGGCGACTACGGTCAATATCCCTGACACGGTGGGCTATGCTATACCTGACGAGTTTGGTAGCCTTATTGAGGGAATCCTCAAGAATGTGCCCAATATTGATCGGGCGGTAGTTAGTGTTCATTGCCATAATGACCTGGGTCTGGCGGTGGCTAACAGCCTGGAAGCAGTCAAGCGTGGCGCCAGGCAGGTGGAGTGCACCATTAATGGCATTGGCGAAAGGGCAGGCAATGCTTCGCTTGAGGAAATTGTAATGGCTATCAAGACCCGCGGCGACTTTTTTAACCTGACTACTAATATTGATACCACACAAATTTATAAAACTAGCCGATTGGTAAGTGAGCTGACCGGTTTCTTGGTCCAGCCTAATAAGGCAATTGTTGGTGCTAACGCTTTTAGTCATGAGGCGGGTATCCATCAGGATGGCGTCATCAAGATGCCGATAACCTACGAGATAATGGACCCCAGGACAGTAGGCATACCAGCTAGCAGCCTGGTGCTGGGTAAGCTTAGCGGGCGGCATGCCTTTAAGGAGCGGTTGGCGGAATTAGGCTATAGCTTATCTGAGGAAGATTTCAACCGTGCCTTCACCGCGTTTAAGCAGCTGGCTGATAAAAAGAAGAAGATTGCCGACAAGGATATTGAGTCCCTTATTGCTGAGGAGTTACGCACTGTCTCTGAAGTGTACCACCTTGACCGTGTTCAGGTGTCTTGTGGCGATAGAGGTATCCCCACCGCCTCTGTCAGGCTTATTGCTCCCGATGGTCAGGTTCTAGCCGATGCTGCTCTGGGGGCGGGACCCGTGGACGCTGTGTGTAAGGCTATTGAACGACTGGTGGGAGTGCCTAACGTGCTTACTGAATTTACCGTTAAGTCGGTAACCGAAGGCATTGATGCTATCGGTGAGGTACTTATCAGGATAGAGAGTGAGGGCGTAACCTACACTGGACGGGGGGCCGATACTGATATTATTGTTGCCAGCGCTAAAGCTTATATCAATGCCCTTAATAGGCTGCTGGCGGCCAGGGGAATGGCTGGGTAGGTTTTTTAATAGAGGTACCGGGTGGTAATTGAAATAGAAGTGATTCCTCCGCCTCCTGCTGGCTTATATTTACTCTCTGCGGTTGCTACGTGTAGTTACATTGATTGTACTATTTCTAACCTCAGCCTATTGGATTACTTTTCGGAACGCTCTAAAGGGGGGGAACTACATTGACTCTAGCGGAAAAGATACTGGCGGCTCATACTGATGAGAGGGAGGTTAGCCCCGGTGAATTTGTCAATGTCAGGGTAGACCTGATTCTGGCTAATGATATTACTGCCCCCATTGCTATAAAGGAGTTTCAAAAAATAGGGGTGGGTAGGGTCTTTGACCCCCAAAAGGTAGTGATGGTGCCTGACCATTTTGTGCCCAATAAGGACATTGCCTCTGCCGAGCAGGCTAAGCTGATGCGAGAGTTTGCTTACGAGCAGGGTATAATATATTTTGAAATCGGGCAGTCGGGCATTGAGCATGTGCTTTTGCCTGAGCAGGGTCTGGTGCTGCCCGGGGAGGTGGTTATCGGGGCTGATTCACACACCTGTACCTATGGTGCTTTAGGTGCCCTGGCTACCGGCATGGGGTCAACAGATATTGCCGCGGCGATGGCAACCGGGGATGTCTGGATGAAGGTGCCACCGACTATTAAGCTGGTTTACCACGGCAGTTTGGGGGAATGGGTAGGGGGCAAAGACTTAATCCTGTATACCATCGGCAATATTGGTGTTGATGGTGCTCTGTATTCGGTAATGGAGTTCACTGGTGAGGCAATAGACTCACTATCTATGGATGGACGGTTCACGATGGCTAATATGGCTGTTGAGGCTGGAGCCAAGGCTGGTATGTTTAGGGTAGATAACAAGACTCAGCTTTACATAAAGTCTCGTGCCCGACGCCCATATAGGGTTTATGAAGCAGATAATGATGCTGAATATGCTCAGATTATTGGCTACGATGTCTCTGATATCGAGCCCCAGGTTGCCTTGCCTCACTCACCGGCTAATACTAAGCCGGTCAGTCAGGTAGGGGATATAGAGATTGACCAGGCGGTGATTGGTAGTTGCACTAACGGTCGTATTGAGGATTTGCGCCTAGCTGCCCACATATTGAAAAGGAGAAAGGTTCACCCCAGGGTGCGGTGCATTATCATCCCTGGCTCACAGCAGGTATATCTTGATGCCCTGACTGAGGGGCTAATAGAGATATTCATCAGGGCCGGGGCGGTAGTTAGTACTCCAACCTGTGGTCCCTGTCTGGGTGGTCATATGGGGGTTCTGGCTGATGGCGAAAGGTGCATCTCAACCACCAACCGCAACTTTGTCGGCAGGATGGGCAGCCCCAAATCAGAGGTCTACCTGTCTAATCCAGCCATTGCCGCCGCCAGCGCTATAGCTGGTAGGATTGCCAGCCCGGAAGAAATAAAATGAAAATAGGCAAAATTGAGAAATTCTTTGTGAATAGCAAGTGGAATGAAAAGAGGAGACGACAATCAGCTCAAAAATTATTTGACTTTGCCAAATTAGAAGGAGAGCTAGACTGCCTGGAGATTGGCTGTGGGAATGGGGCAGTATCCAGGCATTTTGCCAGGGAATATCGCTCCGACGTCATTGGCACTGATATAGACCCGGAACAGATTGAGCTTGCTCAGGAAGGAATTACTGAAATTCCCAATATTAGATTCTTATTGGCCGATGCAACCAGCTTGCCTTTTGAGGATAACAGGTTTGATGTTGTGATGTCGTTTCAGGTCATGCACCATATATCCAACTGGCTGGATGCTATGGCAGAAGTGAGCCGGGTCTTAAGACCGGGCGGCTATTTCATTTACGCTGACCTTCTTTATCCGGAGCTGTTAGCAAAATTTGGCAGATTTCTTGCCAGTAGATTCCGAATGAATATGTACGGCATAACCACCTTGCAAGATTTAGCTTCGTTTATTGAGAAAAACGACTTTTCCACTCTACATGCCTCATTGAAAAACGGATTATTCGGGCATCATTACGAGGCGGTGTATCAGAGTAATTAAGCCGGTGATGGATTATGGCAGAAAATGTTGAGGTGGAGAGACTAAAGGGTTCGGATAAACCGGAATTGCTTGATTTGTTCGCTGAAGCCTTTAAAGAGCACCCGTTGATTCCTGCCCTTGGGGCTAAACCAGAGAGGACAAGAGCAGTCTTCAAATCCTTTCTTGACTACTTCGGGAGGACGAAAAACTCATTACTGTATGGGATTCGGAGAGATAATAAGCTTGTTTGTGCCACAGTTTCTCTAGATTCTACAGCAGCAACATCTATGCTAGCCCTGATGAGGTTTATCTGGGCTCTATGGCGGGCTTTGGGCTGGCGTATTGCCAGGGAGTTTGGGGTACTTCATAAAGAAGAACCAAAATATGAAGGCCGCTACCTTGAGCTGGTAATCCTGGGCACATTACCTGCCTATCAACGGCAAGGCTTGGGACGCAAGATGTTGCGTTTTCTCAATAATGAGGCTAAGAGAGATGGGTATAAAGGGGTAATACTGGTTGCTGACCGTAATACGCCCGCCATTAATCTATACTTAAAAGAAGGGTTTGTTGCGGACAAAGAGTTTGCCATGGGAGAGGCAACCCTGTGCTGGATGCGACTGGTGTTTTAAGGGCACACCATTGAACCGGGCACAGGCAAAAAACCACCCCGAGTAAAAGACTTTGAGAATTCTCTGGTGGAGTTGTGAAGAATCAATATTTTGGAGACAACAGGGATTTATTCAAGTATGATTTGATTTACCAGATTGTTCAGGCTGGTTTGGTTAAACGCTTTACGTTCATTACGATGCTTACAGAGAATGACGGCACTGGGCAGGGTGGGGTAACAAACCGTGGTAAAGCAAAAGCGGGGAAGCAGAATGAAGAGGTGGTGAAATTTTTAGATAAATGCATAGGTGAGAATAAAAGAAACATTAAACAATTGGAGAGCTTCTTCGGGAAATATGGTATCAGCATAAGGATTTACAAAAAGGATGAGCATTTTATTTCGCGAACGAGGCAGGAATATTTCAAGCAGATAAAGGATGAGCTCTTAACAAAATCCTTAATTCTTGTCGACCCTGATATAGGATTAAAAGATGAAGATGAAAGGTTAACAGATAAGTATTTGTCATATTCCGAAGTTAAGAGTTTATATGAGCATATGGATAAGAGTTCAGTTTTGATGATATTTCAGTTTATTCCACGTGTAAACAGGGAAACCTATTTCCCTGGAATCTCTAAAAAGCTGAGGGAGAAAGTAGGAAATTTGCCCCTCTATATATCTGATAACCAAATCGTATTTTTCTTTTTAACCAAGAGTAAATCTCTTAGGGAGTCACTAAGTAAAGAAATCAGCAAGTATGGGAAGTGTTATGGATTAAAAGTTGGGAATGCCTAAGGGAGAGTGTAGTTGAAAGGCAAAGTCCATAAACACGGTGTGGAGGGATTTAAAGGGGCGAAGCCCCTTTAAAAAAATACTCTTCCCTCTCCCCTTCCTAAGGGGAGAGGGATAAAGGGTGAGGGGTTCTCAGATGTTAAAAGGCAGAGTCCATAAATACGGGGCGGATGTTAATACGGATGTGATTATTCCGGCGAGGTATCTGAATGTGTCGGAGCCGGCGGAGCTGGCTAAGCACTGCATGGAGGATATAGACCCTGGTTTTGTTAGCAAGGTTGAGCCGGGGGATATAATTGTAGCCACGACTAACTTTGGCTGTGGCTCATCCAGAGAGCATGCCCCACTGGCGATTAAGGCGGCTGGTGTCTCCTGTGTAATAGCCAGGACCTTTGCCCGCATCTTTTTCCGTAACGCCATAAACATTGGCTTGCCCTTGCTTGAGTGTGGGGAGGCGGTGGATAACACCGAGACCGGTGATATCTTAGAGGTTGACCTATCAAGAGGCAGGATAAAAAACCTGACCAGGGGCATGGAGTTTACTGCCAGGCCTTACCCTGACTTTATGGCTGGGCTGATTGCTGCTGGCGGGCTGATTGAATATACTAAAAAAAGATTAGCTAACAGGAGGATTTAGGGTGCAATTTAGCCTGGTTGTTTTGCCCGGTGACGGTGTTGGTCCTGAGGTTACTGCTGAGGCAGTTAAGGTCCTGCAGGCGATAGGCAAGAGGTTTGGACACAATTTCAACCTGCGCTACGGGCTGGTGGGTGGGGTTGCCATTGATGAAACCGGGGTAGCCCTGGCTCAGGATACCTTGAAGATGTGTCAGGGTAGTGATGCCGTCTTGCTGGGAGCAGTAGGCGGTCCTAAGTGGGATGACCCCAAGGTTAAGGTTCGCCCTGAAGACGGTCTCCTGGCATTAAGAAAGGGGCTGGGGCTGTTTGCCAATCTACGCCCGGTCAAGGTCTTTCCGGTGCTGGTTGATGCCACCAACCTGAAGCCAGAGGTTATTAAGGGGGTGGATTTCATATTTGTTCGTGAGCTTACCGGTGGTCTCTATTTTGGCCGACCGAAGCGGCAGTGGCAGACATCCCGGGGACGGCGGGCTACTGACTCAATGGCCTACTCAGAGCAGGAAATTGAGCGTATTGTCAGAGTTGGCTTTGAGCTGGCACGGGGGCGGCGTAAAAAACTGGTCTCGGTGGATAAAGCCAATGTACTGGAGTCCTCCCGGCTATGGCGGCAGGTGGCTATAGAGGTAGCTGAAGAATATCCTGATGTTGAACTGGAGCACATGTTTGTTGATGCCTGCGGTATGCGGCTAATCCAGAACCCAGCCTACTTTGATGTTGTTGTTACCAGCAATATGTTTGGTGATATTCTTTCCGACGAAGCATCAATGCTGGCCGGGTCTATGGGAATGCTGCCTTCAGCCAGCCTGGCTGGAGTGCCTGAAGAGGGGGCTAATATATTCGGTTTGTATGAGCCGGTTCACGGCAGTGCTCCCCGCCGTGCCGGGCTTAACATGGCTAATCCCCTGGCTATTATTCTCAGTGTCGTCATGATGCTACGCTATTCCTTTGGTTTAATAAAAGAGGCACAGACGGTTGAGAGTGCGATTGATGAGGCACTAAAAGAGGGTTATCGCACCTATGATATAATGGGCGAGGGTAAGACCAAGGTAGGCACCAAGGAGATGGGAGATTTAGTGGCTGAAAAGATAGCCGGCTAAGAGGCAAGGTGGTTGAGCCTTAACCACGACAGGTGATGGGAGTAAGAGATGGAAAAGCAGCAGTGGAAGGTATGGTTGACGGGCAGAGATGCCGACCGGGAAGATATAGTACGTACTCTTGAGGCGGCAGGGTGTGAGGTAACTCTAGGGCGCTTATTCACCGACCCCTGGCACTATACTGAGGACGAACTGGTGGCCAAAGTCCAGGGTATGGATGCTATCATGATATCTACCGGAGATGGGCACATAACCCGTCGGGTTATAGAGGCGGGGAAGAAATTAAGGGTCATCGCCAAGAGGGCTATCGGGGTCGGTGACATAGACGTTAGTACTGCTACCGAATTAGGCATTTTAGTCACCAACGCCCCACTGGATTTGCACTACCTATCGGTAGCTGAGTTTACTGTGGGTATGCTCCTGACACTGGCGAAAAACTTTAAGCTTGCTGACCACAACGCTCGCCTGGGTCTATGGCGCAGTGTTTCCAGCACTCTCCTCCGGGACAAAACGGTGGGTATTGTGGGGTTAGGCAGGATTGGCTCCAGAGTAGCCGAGCTTCTTCGCCCTTTCCGAGTTAGACTTCTCGCTTTTGACCCTTACATACCCGTGGAAAAGGCTAAGGCACTGGAGGTGGAACTTACTGACCTGGAGACCCTGCTCAAGGAGTCAGACTTGGTAACTCTTCATGCCGTAGAAACCCCGGAAACGATAGGACTTATCGGAGAACCTCAACTCAGGATGATGAAGCCTACCGCCTACCTGGTGAATACATCCCGGGGAAGTCTGGTAAATGAAGAGGCACTGGCTAAGGGCTTGAGAGAGGACTGGATAGCGGGTGCCGCCTTGGACGTCTTTAAACCGGAGATTCCCCAGCCTGACAATCCTCTGCTCGGTGAAGATATTTTCTTCAAGACACTATACGCGCCTCATGCGGCTTCGCTCACCCCAGAAGTCATGTGGCAGTTGCCCATTGTCCAGATGGAGAATTGCCTTAGTGCTCTACGGGGCGAGGTACCCGAGTTTGTGGTCAACCCGGAGGCGATACCAAAGTGGCAAAGCCGCTTCTGACTGGATAGGCGTGGAATTTCGTAGAATACCTTGAGGATGTATCAGGGTTATGATACTGTATTGCTTGGGACGCTGAATAGGAATGAGAGATGGGAGAATTAATTGCCGGAAAGGCAGGAGGCTGAAAGTTGTCATCAGTTCAACTTTATGATACCACACTGCGGGACGGGGCCCAGACAGAGGGTATTTCCTTCTCGGTGGTTGATAAGCTAAACATTGCCCGCAAGCTTGATGAGCTGGGTATCCACTTTATAGAAGGCGGCTGGCCTGGCTCTAATCCTAAAGATATTGAGTTCTTCACCGAGGCTCAAAAAAGTCTAACCCTTCCCTATTCTAAACTTGTTGCCTTTGGTAGTACCAGACGACCAGGGGCTAATACCGAAGCCGATGCTAACCTCCAGGCCCTGGCTGGCGCCGGGGTAGAGGTGGTTACTATCGTCGGTAAGAGCTCGGAGTTACAGGTTACCAGGGTGTTAGAAACTAGCCTGGAGGAAAACCTTGGTATGATTGCCGATTCAATAGGTTATCTCAGGACAAAGGGGCTTACCGTTTTCTTTGATGCTGAGCACTTCTTTGATGGTTTTAAGGCTAACCCCAGTTACGCCTTACGTGTTTTAGAGGTAGCGGCTGAAGCTGGGGCTAGCTGTTTGGTGCTGTGTGATACTAACGGGGGCTCAATGCCCAGCGAGATAACGACTGCTGTTGAGGCCGCCAGGAGGCTGACCACCATACCGCTGGGTATTCACGCTCATAATGATGGTGAATTAGCGGTGGCTAATACCCTGGCTGCGGTAAATACTGGGGTTACTCAGGTTCAGGGGACTATCAATGGCTATGGTGAGCGCTGCGGCAATGCTAACCTTTGTTCTATTATCCCGGATTTGAAGCTCAAAATGGGTATTGATTGTGTTACTGATGAGCAGTTGGCTAAATTAACTGAGATATCACGCTATGTGAGTGAGGCGGCTAATCTTGTTCCTGATGCCTCTTCGCCTTACGTGGGTTCCAGTGCCTTTGCTCATAAGGCCGGGATTCATGTTTCAGCCCTGGCTAAATGGACGGAGAGCTATCAGCATATGGACCCAGACCGGGTTGGTAATCGACCAAGGGCACTGGTATCTGAGTTGTCAGGTAAGAGGAATATCCTGTACAAGGCAAAGGAGATGGGTTTAGATTTGCCCCCGAAAGGTGAAGAAGCCCAGAAGCTACTGGAGCAGGTTAAGCTGCTGGAAAGCCGTGGCTTCCAGTATGAGAATGCCGAAGCCTCCTTTGAGCTACTAGTCCGCCGGGCTAACCCAGATTATGAGCCACCCTTTGAGCTGGTTGATTTTATGGTGGTGGTTGAGAGAAGGCGGCGCCCACCGACCCGAAAGAATCTAGAGCAAATGCTATCTGAGGCAATGGTAAAGG
>DAOUFA010000086.1:0-3256 GCA_034430355.1 Dehalococcoidales bacterium | reverse complement strand
ATCTTTTATGAAATTAATTGTAGGACTAGGTAATCCAGGGCGAAGTTACGCCAATAACCGCCATAATGTAGGATTTGTCTGCCTTAACCATTTTGCCAGGACACAGGGCATCCGATTTGATAGAAAGCAAGGAAAAGCCCGAGTTGGCACCGGCGAGGTAGCTGGCAGCCAAGTGCTCTTAGCCAGACCCCAGACCTACATGAACCTAAGTGGTCAGTCAGTTAGCCGGCTGATGAAGAAATTTAACATCAACCTCAATGACCTTGTAGTTATTCATGATGACCTTGACCTCCCGCTGGGCAAAATCCGCCTCCGCCATGGCAGTAGCTCCGGCGGACACAAAGGGATTGACTCTATCATCTCCTCTTTAGGTAGCCAGGACTTCACTCGACTTCGGGTAGGTATTGGACGACCAACTACCGAAGGCTTGGCCCCAACCAGCGAGGCTGATATTGTGGCTTATGTACTTAGTAATTTCACCCCTGAAGAAAAACAGATTGTAGCCCAAGTCATACCCAAGGCGAGTGAAGCCATTTATTGCCTCCTCAGCCAAGGTCTAGTAGCAGCTATGAACAAATATAATTAGAATATTTATTGACCTCACCCCCTTTATCCCCCTCTCCTTAAAAGGAGAGGGGGAATAATTATTTTATTGAAGGGGCTAACGCCCCTTCAAACTACCCCAAATAAGTGCCCTTTATTTTGGGATGAAGAATAATTCTGGATGTGTAAGCGGGGGTTTTAGAGGGGCATAGCCCCTCCAAAACCCCCCTAATACTACTTCAAAGAAAGGAGAGGTAAAGAGAGGCTTCACCTCTCTTACCTCACTCCCCCTTCCCTTTAATAAATTAATAAGGGAAGGGGTCAGGGGATAGGTTTCTAAACAATCTCTAACCAGTTAATTGCTAGAATTTAAGCTCAGGTGATATAATCCATATAAAAGTAAGAGGTTGGTGGAGTGATAAGTAACCGGAAATTTATTGCCGTTATTGGTGGTAGTCAACCTTCGTCAGAGGAAGCCAAATTGGCTGAAGCCGTAGGTCGTGAGCTAGCCAAACAAGGGGCTATCTTGGTCTGCGGAGGCTTGGGCGGGGTGATGGAGGCAGCCTGTAAAGGTGCCAGTTCTGAGGGCGGGGTAACCATCGGCATTCTCCCCGGGGATAACCGTCAGGCGGCTAACCCCTATGTTCAAATTCCCATCGTTACCGGGATAGGCTACGCTAGAAATGTGGCTGTGGTTAAATCAGCCCAAGCCGTTATCGCCATTGGCGGCAACTATGGTACCCTTTCTGAAATAAGCCATGCTTTACAAAGCGGCATCCCGGTTATCGGTTTAAATACCTGGGCACTATCCAGAAATAGCCAGCAGGATAATTCAATTATCACAGCTCAAAGCCCTGCTGAGGCAGTAAATAAAGCCCTTAACTTAGCTATAGAATAATAATCTATAGAGGGGGTTATCAAGGGTAGTTTGAAGGGGCAAAGCCCCTGCAAACATAATCTTTCCCCCTCTCCTTTGAAGGAGAGGGGGATTAAGGGGGTGAGGATGAAAAGGAGAGAAAAATACCTTCTAATAGTCTTGATAGTGACCACAATGATTTTTAGCATTGTTGGGTCCATGCTGTGCCTCTCATGTAAGCCGATACCTACGACACCCCCTCCTAAGTTGCCTACTAATAAGCTATTTCCCGCTTATACCATTGATATAAAGTATCCGTCCGAAGAAGGCTTCGTTACCGTGGAACGAGGTGGTGCTTTCACCCTGCCGGTAACGGTTCGTTCATTAGTAGACGAACCCATAAAAATACGCCTTGCCTTAACCGCAGTCGATGAAGTACCTGAATTTGTGGAATGTGAACTACAGAAAGAATATATAACTCTTAATCCTGGTGAGAGTATTGACACACAAATAACAATCAAGATTACTGAAGATGCCCCGCCAGGAAGCTTTTACCTCGGTATAACCGGGGAATTACAGGAGCCAGTCAAAGAACGAGGTGGCGAAGCAATGTTCTTTATGCTCACGGTAACTGATGGGTAACCATGGGTAACCTCAGAAGGAGAGAGCATGTCAACTATTGAGAAGGTTAAAGCCAGGGAAATCCTGGATTCCAGGGGCAATCCTACCCTGGAGGTCAAGGTAGGGCTAGTTGGCGGCATAACAGGTTGGGCGGCAGTGCCCTCCGGTGCCAGTACTGGCAAGTATGAGGCAGTAGAGCTCCGGGGCGGAGATAAGTCCAGGTTTAACGGACTGGGTGTCCTTAAGGCAGTAGCCAATGTTAACCAACAGATTGCCCCGGCTATAATCGGGATGTCGGCTACCGACCAAGCAGCGATTGACCACAAGCTAATAGAGCTTGATGGCACCGCCAATAAATCACGCCTCGGGGCTAACGCCATTCTGGGAACATCATTAGCTGTAGCTCATGCTGCCGCTAACCAGCTTGATATACCGCTATATCGCTACCTGGGTAAAGTAGCCACCTATACCCTACCGGTACCGATGCTCAATATCTTAAATGGCGGCAAGCATGCCGCCGGTTCAACAGATTTCCAGGAATTTATGGTAGTGCCGGTTGGAGCCAGGAACTTCGGTCACGCTCTTCAAATAAGCACCGAGGTCTACCACAGCCTGAAACGGGTGCTCAAGGATAAAGGGCTGGCTACCAATGTCGGCGACGAAGGGGGATTTGCCCCCCCGCTACCATCAAATAAACAGGCAATAGAGGCAGTCCTAGCCGCTATTGAAAAAGCCGGTTACGAGCCGGGTAAGGACTGTTTTATTGCCCTGGACCCGGCAGCCAGCGAATTCTATAAAGATGGTAAATATATCCTGACCAAGGAAGGTGCTTCATTCAGCAGCCAGGAAATGGTTGACTATTACATCAAATGGGCATCAAGCTATCCCCTTATTAGCATTGAGGACGGAATGGCTGAGGATGATTGGGATGGCTGGCAGCTCCTGACCCAAAAATTGGGCAATAAAATCCAGATTGTCGGTGATGACCTCTATGCCACCAATATAAGCCGCCTCAATCAGGGCATCAAATTCAAGGCGTCTAATTCTATTCTTATCAAACCAAATCAAATTGGCACCCTGACGGAAACCATAGCGGCTATTCAGCGGGCACAACAGGTAGGCTGGACGGCAATAGTAAGTCACCGCTCAGGTGAGACCGAAGATACTACTATAGCTGACCTGGCTGTGGGGTTAAATACCGGGCTGATTAAAGCTGGTGCCCCCTGCCGTTCCGAG
>DAOUFA010000085.1:0-8600 GCA_034430355.1 Dehalococcoidales bacterium | reverse complement strand
AAGGTAGAAAGGAAACACCAGAGGAAAAGCAGAAGCGAAGGGGTATCTGTGGCGCCACTGCTGAGACTATTGCCGCCCGTAATTTCATCAGGATGATAGCCGGCGGGGCGGCGGCTCACTCCGACCATGGCCGAGGGGTAGCTGAGATTTTCCTGGCCGTAGCTAAGGGTGAAGCCCCGGGCTACGAGATTAAGGATGAGCAGAAGCTGTTACAACTGGCTCTGGATTGGGGGGTAGACATCGGCGACCGCAGTAATCAGGAAATAGCTATTGATATTGGTGAATTAGCTCTGGCTGAGTTTGGTAAACAGGAGGGTGAAGTCCTGTTCTTGAGAAGAGCACCGCTGAAGCGCCAAGAGCTATGGCGGCGGGAGGAAGCTGCTCCTCGAGGCATAGATAGAGAGATTGTGGAGGTGATGCACCGAACCCATATCGGCGTTGACCAGGACTACCGAAACCTGCTCCGCCAGGGGGTCAGATGCGCTATATCCGATGGTTGGGGGGGTAGTATGATTGCCACTGAGCTTCAGGATATCATCTTCGGCACCCCGATGCCTGTCCTAGGCAGGATAAATCTGGGAGTGCTCAGCCAGGACGAGGTAAATCTTGTCATTCATGGTCACGAGCCCCTGCTTTCCGAGACGATTGTAGTTGCTGCTCAAGACCCTGAGATGGTAGCCCTGGCTAAATCTAAGGGGGCTAACGGAATAAACATAGTTGGTATGTGTTGCACTGCCAATGAAATATTGATGCGCCATGGAATACCTATAGCCGGGAATTTCTTGCAACAGGAGCTGGCTATAGTTACCGGGGCAGTGGAGGCTATGGTGGTAGATATTCAATGTATTATGCAATCCTTGACCAGCGTAGCCGAGTGCTACCACACCAAGGTTATCACTACCTCAGTCAAGGCTAAAATCCCAGGTGCTATCCATATCCAGTTTGACGAGCACAATGCTATGGAGTCGGCTAGGGCTATAGTCAAGACAGCTATTGAGAACTTCCCCAATAGAGGCAGCAATATTGATATTCCTGAGGAGCAAACTGACCTAGTTGCTGGATTCAGCCACGAAACTATTAACTACTTACTGGGTGGTATCTATCGGGCTTCCTACCGACCGCTAAATGATAATATCATCAATGGCAGAATCAGGGGGGTAGCCGGTGTCGTCGGTTGTAATAACGCCCGGGTTAAGCATAATGAGGCTCATACCACTATGGTTAAGGAACTGATAAAGAATGATGTATTGGTGCTTCAAACTGGTTGCAGTGCCATTGCCAGTGCTGAAGCTGGGCTGATGACCCCAGAGGCGGCGTCAAAATATGCCGGCGAGGGACTGGCTTCAGTGTGTGAGGCAGTAGGTATTCCGCCGGTATTGCACCTGGGTTCTTGTGTTGATAACAGCCGCATCCTGATAGCAGCTACGGCTATGGTCAAGGATGGTGGTCTAGGCGATGATATTAGCGACCTGCCGGTGGCTGGAGCTGCCCCCGAGTGGATGAGTGAGAAGGCAATCTCCATTGGTCAATACTTTGTTGGCTCAGGGGTATTCACTGTATTCGGCGTCAACTGGCCCACCCTGGACAGTGAGGAAGTAAGCAAATACCTATTTGAGGACTTCGAAGGCATATATGGTGGAATGTGGGCTTTTGAGCCCGACCCGATTAAAGCCGCCCACCTTATGATTGAGCACATTGACAAGAAGCGCCAAGCCTTGGGCATAGACAAGGCTAGAGAAAGGATACTCTACGATATGGCGATGAGGCGAGAGCTTGAAGCAGTCTAAACGCTATAGTTATCACAAGAACGGAGGGGATTAAGTAAGATATGTCTAAGATAATTGCCTCAGCGGCTATTAGAGGAGCTCACAAAATTGTCGACCAAGCCGAGAAGAAGTGGCAGGAGGCAATGGATAGATGGGGAGCCAATGAACCGGTAGGCTTCCCCAACACCGCCTATTATCTCCCGGTGATTTACGGGATTTTAGGCATTCCCGTGGAAAAAATAGGTGATATGGAGCAGGTTCTAAAGAAGTGTAAATCACTTCTGCCACCGCCAGTGAGGGAGAGCTGCCCTCTGCCCTACTTGGCACCAGCCCTTGATGCCGGGATGGCAACCTTCTTTGCCGAGGAAATCATCGAAGCCATAAGATATCTGGAACAGCCTGAGTTTTATACTAAGCAAGAAGATACCACCGATTCTAATATCTGGCTGGGTGCCGCTGATGATGTAATCCTGAGAAAGCGGGGTATTGAATTTGTTGATGGCACTGCCCCCGGCTTTGCTGCCATTCTTGGTGCTGCGCCTAGCCCTGAGATTGCTAAGAGGATTGCTCAGGAACTCCAGCAGAAGAACCTTTACATCTTTATGGCCGCAGAGTATAACGGAAAAAGATTCTCCGAACAGCTAATTGAGGCCGGGGTGCAGATTGGCTGGCCCACCCGCCTGGTCTCCTACGGACCTGATATTACCGCTGCGGTGTTCGCCATCGGCTTCGCCATCAGGGTAGGCTTTTCCTTTGGAGGCATTGGCCCTGGAGAGTACAGAAAACACCTTATCTATAACAAGGACCGCACCTTTGCCTTCGCCATGCCTCTAGGTTATGTTACCGATGAGTGGTATGCCAACGCTGCTGGGGCAATCAATTTTGGATTCCCGACTATTGCCGATACCCCAATACCTGAGATTTTGCCTACCGGCATCTGCACCTACGAGCACGTTGTCTCCAATGTTCCTCACGATAATATAGTAGCCAAAGCCATAGAGGTGAGAGGGCTGAAGGTTAGTGTAAGTGAGATACCAATTCCAACCGGCCATGGCCCGGCTTTCGAGGGCGAGAGGGTTCGCAAGGGTCAGTGGTATTTAGAGTGTGGTGGTGGGTTTACCCCTATGGTTGAGTGGGTTACCAGCAAGCGGATGGATGAGGTGGAGGATGGGAAGTTTGAGGTGATTGGTCCTGAGATAAGCGACCTGCCTGCTGAGTCCAGGTTGCCATTAGCCATAGTCGTTGAGGTTGCCGGAAGGGAGATGGAAGAGGACTATGAACCTATCCTGGAGCGGCAAATTCACCATCAGATAAACTACGTTCAAGGGTGCTTTCACAATGGACAGAGGGATATCGGCTGGCTACGAGTTTCCAAGGAGCTTTATGACAAGGGCTTCAGATTATACCATATTGGCGCCATGCTTCATGCTGCCCTGCACCAGAATTTTGCCCGGATATTCGATAAACTGCAGGTAAAACTCTATACCGAGGAGGATAAGGTAAGGGAGATGGTGGCCAAGGCAAAGAAGGTATATGCGGCTAGAGATGCCCGAATTGAAGGCATGACCGATGAAACCACCGATATATACTACTCCTGCACCCTGTGCCAGTCCTTTGCCCCAGCGCATGTTTGCGTCATTAGTCCGGAAAGAACTGGACTTTGTGGTTCCTATAACTGGATGGACTGTAAGGCGGCTTACGAGATTAGCCCTACCGGACCTAATCAACCAGTGCCCAAGGGTGAAATCATTGATGCCAAGCTGGGACAGTGGAAAGGGGTAAACGAATTTCTGTTTAAGGCTTCCCGCGGAAAATTCGACCACTATAACTTCTACAGCATAATACATGACCCCATGACTACTTGTGGCTGCTGTGAGTGTATCGCTGCTGTTCTTCCCCTATGTAACGGAATAATGACGGTAAATCGAGAATTTACCGAAATGACCCCCTGCGGGATGAAGTTCACTACCCTGGCTGGCACTGTCGGTGGTGGGGTGAGCACCCCTGGCTTCGTTGGCCATGGTAAGTATAACATCTGCCAGAGAAAATTCCTTATTGGCGATGGTGGTATAAAGAGGATGGTCTGGATGCCTAAGATGCTAAAGGAAGAGATTGCCGACCGGCTTAAAGCTAGAGCCATAGAGGTCGGCGTACCTGACCTCCCCGATATGATTGCCGATGAGACGGTGGGCACCACCGAGGAGGAGATTCTTCCCTTCCTAGAGGAGAAGGGGCACCCAGCCCTTACTATGGAGCCGATAATGTAGAGGCTGTTTAGTTGTCATTGCGAGGTCGCCTAAGGCGACCTCGCAATGACAGTTTGAGTTGCTAAACGGTCTCATGTAGAAAAGGAGTTTGCCAATGCCACTTACCGGAATAGAGATTTTCAAATTGCTCCCCAAGACGAACTGTGGTGAATGCGGAGTGCCTACCTGTCTTGCCTTTGCCATGAGCTTAGCCACAGGTAAGGCAGAACTGAGTGCCTGCCCCTATATCTCTGAGGAGGCAAAGGCTAAATTGGTGGAGGCATCAGCACCACCGATTAGACCGCTTACTATCGGTGTCGGCGACAGGGCACTCAAGGTTGGTGGTGAGACAGTCATGTTTCGCCACGAGAAAAGGTTTGAGAGCCCTCCCGGTTTCGCCCTCCTTATTAGCGATACCATGGACGAATCTGAGGTTAATGCCCGGCTGAAGAAGCTCAGCGAGTTCCAATATGAGAGGATAGGTCTCACCCTTCACCCCGACTTAATAGCCATAAAGGAGGAATCGGGAGATTCCAGCCAATTTGAGGCTGTGGTCAATAAAGTAAAGCAAAATAGCGATTACGGTATTATCCTGATGAGCAACAGCCCTGATATCTTGGCTGCCGGTTTAAAGGCTTGCGCTGAGCGGAAACCACTAATATACGCCGCCACTAAAGACAACCTAGAGGCGGTGGCAGATTTAGCTAAGCAAAATTCTTGCCCGGTAGCAGTAAAAGCCTCCGGCCTGGAAGAGCTTGCCCAACTGACTACCAAGCTGACCGAAGCTGGCATTAAAGATATCGTTATTGATCCTGGCTCAAGAACTATGCGCCGGGCTTTTGAAGACCAGATATTCATCAGGTCGGCCGCTTTAGTCAAAAAGTTTCGTCCCTTAGGTTTCCCCACCATCGTTTTCCCCGGTGAGATGACTGATGATGCCATGAAGGAGGCAATAATTGCCTCCATTTTTGTGGCTAAATATGGCGGTATTATCGTTCTCTCTGACTTCCACGGGGAGAGCCTGTTCCCCTTGCTGGTAGAAAGGCTGAATATCTATACCGACCCCCAGCGACCCTTGATGACCACGGAGGGAATCTACGAGATTGGTGGCCCTGGTGAAAATTCCCCGGTGCTCATAACTACCAACTTTTCCCTGACCTACTTTATTGTCTCCGGTGAAATAGAAGCCAGCCGAATTCCTGCCTACCTTCTAGTCATGAACACCGACGGGCTTTCGGTTATGACCGCCTGGGCAGCCGGCACATTCGTCAGCGATAATATTGCCGCCTTTATCAAGAAGTGCGGGATTATGGACAAGGTTAAACATCACAAGTTGATAATTCCGGGGTATGCTGCTGTTGAAAGTGGCGGTATAGAAGATGACCTAAAAGACTGGGAGGTTTTAGTTGGTCCCAGGGAAGGGGCTCATATACCAGCCTACCTTAAAACATGGAAACCTAAAGGAGGGGAGTAATGATTCTTATCGGGGAGAATATAAATATTACGACCAAAATCGCCGGCACCGCCATGAAGGAGAGAAATCCTGAGCCCATTCAGAAAATAGCTAAGGCTGAGGTTGAGGCCGGAATGGATTATCTTGACATCAACATCGGCCCCGCCCGAAAGAACGGGGATGAGTTCATGACCTGGATGGTTAACACCGTGCAGGAGGTTGCTGACAAGCCACTATCTCTGGATACAACCAACCCGGTGGCTATGGAGGCTGGGCTAAAGGTGCACAAAGGTAAGGCGTTGATTAACTCCATCTCCCTGACCAGAATGGAAGAGGAACTACCCCTAGTCCCAAAATACAATGCCGATATGATTGGTCTGTTATGGGGCAGGGAGGGAATGCCCCGAGATGCCGCTGAGAGGGGGGTTATCGTCGCTGAGCTCATGTATACCGCCAATGAAATGGGCATCCCCAACCAGAATATCTGGTTCGACCCTATAGTTACCCCGGTGGTTAATGTGGATACCAATCAGGTCAAACCCTGCCTGGAATTTATGAGTATGCTCCAAGATATTGCCCCCGGATGTAGGTCTACTGCCGGCCTGTCTAACATCTCCAACGGCACCCCCACCCACCTCAGACCCTATCTCAATCGAACCTATCTGATGATGCTGATGAAGTACGGGCTTTATTCGGCTATAGTTGACGCCTTTGACGCTGAGCTGGTAAAAATAGCCCGGGGCGAGATGCCCGAACTCGTCAAACTGGTGCACCGGGTAATGGATAGGGAGAAGCCTGACCTCGCCTCTTTAACTGAAGAGGAAGTGAAATATGCAAAAACGGTAAGAGTCCTTACCGGTGAAATACTCTATTCTCACTCCTGGCTTGAGATATAGGAGCCAAAGAATCGAGGACAAGATAGAAAGCATATCGTGTTAAGGCGATGAAGGTAGAATCACAGGCTCTGGAAGTATTACGGGCAATAGGCATTACCAGCGGGCAGACTGTACTTGACTTCGGCTGTGGTCACGGCACATATAGTATTCAGGTAGCCAGGTTGGTGGGTGAACAAGGCAAGGTCTACGCTTTAGATAAAGACAGGCAATCTTTAGATGAATTACTCCAAAATGCCAGAGGAGAAAACTTGGCAAATGTGGAGAGGCTGGACACGTCGGGCGAGCTAGAGATCAACCTGGCTGACGAGTCCGTGAACGTGGTTCTTCTTTTTGATGTCCTTCACGAGTATTATTTCCCAGATAGTAACCAAAGGAAAAGACTTCTGAATGAATTTCATAGAATCTTGAAACCGGACGGTGTTCTCTCAGTTTATCCCAAGCACGTGGAATCAACGGCTAAAGATGAAATTGAGAGCGCCAACTTCTACCTGGCAAGCGAATACTCCGGAACTCTTATTCATAATAATAGAGACCTCGAGAGAGGGCAGGTATTGAATTTCAAGAAGAAATCTCGCCAGCACCTGTAGCCAGAGGGCTATGTAATGGGGGGAAGACTAAATACCTGTTGCCAGCAAAAATCGTAAAGAGGGATACTATGACCTGCTTGTCATAGCTAGCAGCTTAAATGAGTGTTAATCAACCCTCGGGAGGCAGTGAAATTGCGAACCCCCGGTTCATTTCGAGATTATGCTGTTGTTGCTTGTGGAACCCTGAATTTGGAATTAAATTATCTCAAGAAGGCTGGCTTTCTGGACGCCAGGAAAATTCTGTACACGAAGCCTGGGCGGCATGAGGTTCCCCGCGAACTCGAGAGCCAGCTGATAAGACAAATAGGCACCGCCAAGAAATATGCCCCGAACATCATCGTGGTCTATGGTGGCAAGTTCTGTTATGTTAATACTGATAATCTGTATCGGAAGATAGATACAATAATTCAGGAACAAGAGGAAGAAGGAATCAAAATTAGCCGAATAAAAGCTACCCATTGCGTTGATATGCTAGCCAGTGCTGAAGAAAGAGAGAAAATAAGTCAAGGCAAAGACATTTATTGGCTTACCCCGGGATGGATGAAATACCGCCATTATGTATATCAGGGTTGGGACAAAGGTTTAGCCAATGAGAATTTCCCAAAACACACTGGGGGAGCAATTATGTTAGATGCTATAGGATTTTATGATAAGGTTATGGAAAACGACCCTGAAAAAATTCTGGAGTTCTCTGACTGGATGGGGATTCCGATAGAACCCTACAGGGTCTCCTTAAATCGATTGAAAAGCTTGCTTTTAGAACAAACTGGCTAAAAGGAGAAGGATAA
Source organism: Dehalococcoidales bacterium (assembly GCA_034430355.1). GTDB lineage: Bacteria > Chloroflexota > Dehalococcoidia > Dehalococcoidales > E44-bin46 > E44-bin46. The sequence continues at coordinate 864 of DAOUFA010000085.1, read as the reverse complement.
ATGAGCCTAAAACCACTTTTAGAAGCGGGAAAGTTTGTCATAACGGCTGAGGTCGGTCCGCTGAAGGGAACTGACACCACCGAGATAAATGAGGTGGCTCAGCTTTTGCGGGGAAGGGTGGATGCCGCCAATGTTACCGACCAGCAAAGCTCGGTGATGAGGTTGGGCTCACTGGCTACCTGCCATCTGCTAAAAGAAGACGGGCTTGACCCCGTATTTCAAGTGACCTGCCGGGATAGAAATCGATTGGCTTTGCAGTCAGACCTGTTGAGTGCCTGGGTCCTGGGGATTGAGAACGTCCTGGCTATCACCGGTGATTTACCCTCCCTTGGCGACCATCCTCAAGCCAAGCCAGTTTATGATTTAGATTCGGTGCAGCTCCTGTGGACTATACAAAAGTTAAACGAGGGTTACGATATGGTGGGCAACGAGCTTAAGGGCAAGCCCGATCTTTTCCCGGGGGCAGTGGTCAACCCCGGGGCTGATACTGAGGCTGCCTTTGAACTACAACTGATTAAGATGGAGAAAAAAATCGGGGTCGGGGCTAAATTCTTCCAAACTCAAGCCATCTTTAATGTTGATACCTTCGCTAAATTTATGAAGCGGGTAGAGGGACTTAATATTCCTATCCTAGCTGGGATAATACCCCTGAAATCGGCTGGTATGGCTCGATTTATGAATAAAAATGTCGCCGGTGTCTCGGTACCCGAAGAGCTAATTGACCAGATGTCCAAGACTGAAGATAAAGTCCAAACCGGGATAGAAATTGCGGCTAACCTAATCAAGGAGCTTAAGGGTATGTGTCAGGGGGTGCACATTATGCCTATCGGCTGGGAGAAAAAGGTGCCAGCGATATTAGACGCC
>DAOUFA010000084.1:0-7946 GCA_034430355.1 Dehalococcoidales bacterium | reverse complement strand
AGCCCAGGTAAATGTCTGCCTGAAAGACAGTTTTGGTCTTGGCGGGCAAAATTGCTGCCTGGTTTTCAAACGCTTTAAGGGGGAATAATAAGATGTCTTTAGAATTAGAAGGCAAGGTATCGCTGGTAACCGGCGCTTCTCGTGGTATTGGTCGAGCTATCGCTCTCAAGCTGTCAAGCCTTGGGGCTAAAGTGGCCGCCAACGATTTATCCAAAGAGACGCTAAGTGATGTCGTCAACGCCATAAGAAGTCAAGGGGGAGAAGCCATGGCTGTGGAAGCTGATGTAAGAGATAGCGAAGCGGTAAAAGCTATGGTGCAGGAGATAACTGAGAAGTGGGATAAGATTGATATTTTAGTAAATAATGCCGGCATTAACCGGGATACCCTGTTATTGAGAATGTCCGACGAAGCCTGGGATGACGTAATTGATACTAATCTAAGGGGAACGTATACCTGCACCAAGTTTGCCCTGCGGTCTATGATGAGACAGCGGTGGGGACGCATCATCAGTATCGCCTCTATCGCTGGCATAATAGGCAATGCCGGGCAAGCCAACTACGCTGCCTCTAAAGCCGGAATCATCGCCTTTACCAAAAGCATAGCCCGAGAGGTAGGCTCACTGAACATAACCGCCAATGCTCTAGCCCCGGGCTTCATTCTCACCGATATGACCGAGAAGCTACCCCAGGAAAGGAAAGACTTTATCCTGCAAATGATTTCACTCCAGCGCTTTGGCAAACCAGAAGAAATAGCCGAGTTGATAGCCTTCTTAGCCAGCGACCGGGCTAGCTATATCACCGGGCAGGTTATTGGTATTGATGGAGGAATTAGCCTGGCCTAGAATAAGCTGGATATATCTCAGCCGCCCATGCAACCACGCCGTCCCGTCTCAAGTGGCATATTGGCCCTGATCCACTCCTCAAGCCCCTCTTTGCTCTTGGTCAGCGGCCCTTCTAGCTTGTGCGCATCCACGCCAGTGAGGTAAATGTTTGTTTTTTGCTTTTTGGCGGTATCTATCTGCTGGTTGGAATCCTCAACCAGGGTAAAGGCTCGGGACAGGGTATTCTGTAGCGTCTCGGGCAGAAAACCTATCTTTTCGCTATTCCTTTTCCAGCTATCGGCCCTGAATTTCTTGGGACGTCCCCGATAGCTGAACTTTTCCATAAGCCTCAGATTCTCACTTACGTCATAAAACAGGCTGCCAACTATCTCCGACTCTGTCTTTTCGGCTGGTCGGCGCCGCCTCATGACAATAGAGAGCACGATAAGAATAACTATTGGGATTATAATCGCCCAATTACTACCTTCACCAAAAAGATCCATATATTACTCCTTACCTCAACTGTTAATATTTATTAATTAAACCAAATTATGAACAATATGTCTATAGCATATCAAAGAGGCACATTTATATTAAAGCAGGATTACCTGGCTCTAGTTACTCCGCCTCACCAACAGGCATATATTTCGGGAGAAGGTCTTGAGCGGATAGCGGTAGGAACTTTCGGGAAAGGACTTGAGCACCTCAAAGCCAGCTCTCGTTACCAGCTTTTCCAGCTCGGAGTAGGAAAAAAGGTAATAGTAGCGGTACAGGGTCTTACCCTTTGTCCGCCAGGGCACGCCTACCTCTTTAGGCTTAAACCAGAACCTGGGTTGCCAGCGGTTCCATACGGTGATAAAAGCTTCGCCACCCGGCTTTAATACTCGCCTCAGCTCGTCTAGGGCGGCTTGCTTCTCCTGCTTACCTTTTATATGGTGGTAGGTAGCTACTGAGATTGCCCAGTCAAAGGTCTGGTCAGAATAGGGAAGGCAGCTAACATCAGCCACCGATAAGTTTACGGCAAAATTGAATTTTTGGGAGTATTTTCGGGCAAACCTTAACATCTCGGTAGAAAAGTCGACACCATATAATTCAAAGCCGTGGCTAAAGGGTAGAAAGTCAGGGCCATGAGCACAACCAAGGTTAAGTAGCCTGCCCTTCTGCCACCGTTGTGCCAACGCTTCCAGCTCGTTACGGAATATAGACCAATGCCTGAAGTTATACCAGCCCGGGGCTATCTGATTAAATATATCTCTGGTCACCCTATCCCCTTTATCCCCTTCCCCTCAAGGGGAGGGGGATTTGGTTATTTAAGAGAGGCTTCGCCTCTCTTTGACTCTCCATGATATGGATACATATTCCTATCATGAGGGGGAATAATTTCTTTAGAAGAGGACTTTTTAGCCCACAAAAACTTAGTTTTTGTGGGGACCCCGTATTCGCCCCTCTTAAACTCCCCCAAGAAGGAGAGTGTTTAGTAATTTCTGTCGTCATTGCGAGCGAAGCGAAGCAATCTCGTAATCGTATCTAAGATTGCTTCGTCGCTAACGCTCCTCGCAATGACTGTTTGAATTATTAAACGACCTCCAAGAAGAAAGCTGGGCAATAAGTTACAAATCTGCTAAACTGAGTATACTATGAAAAAATTCACCAGGACAATATCCGGGGTTACCCCAGTAGCGGTGATGACCCTGCCGCTAAAGTGCCCGGGACAATGCATCTATTGCCCTACCTACCTAGCTACACCTCAGAGCTATACCCCTGAGTCGCCAGCAGTGTTACGAGGTAAAAAATTTGGCTATGATGCCAAGAAACAGATTGAGCTAAGATTAAAAGTTTTATCACAAATGGGACACCCGACCGATAAGATTGAGCTGATAGTAATGGGGGGCACCTTTCTCGCCTTTCCCAAGGACTACCAATATCAGTTTATTAAGGACTGCTTTGATGCCCTAAATGGTGAGGAATCAACTACATTAGACGAAGCCAAGAAAATTAATGAAACGGCGAGCCATCGCTGTACCGGGCTATGCATAGAGACCAGGCCTGATTGGTGCCGGCAGGAGGAGATAGATAGGATGCTTGAGTTTGGCACCACCAGGGTTGAACTCGGGGTCCAGACCTTAAACGATGAAATCTACCGAGTGGTAAGAAGAGGACACACGGTAGAAGATGTAGTTAACGCCACCACCTTACTCAAGGAGCATGGCTTTAAGGTGCATTACCACTGGATGCCGGGACTACCCGGCTCAACCCCCGAAGAGGACTTAGAGCTATCCCAAAGGCTATTTGATGATGCTCGGTTTAAACCGGATGGCTTGAAGCTATATCCTACCATGGTGGTGGCCGGTACCGAGCTGGAGAAATGGTACCGGGACGGACGCTATCAGCCATACGATGATGAGACAATGATTAACCTGATTGCTGAGATTAAGTCTATTGTGCCCAAGTATGTCAGAATCTCAAGGGTGCTGCGCGACATCCCAGCCAAGTTTATCGTCGGTGGTCTAAAGGACTCGCTCCGGGATATAGCCAAACAGCGCATGAAACAGCAAGGCCTAGAATGTAGGTGCATCAGGTGTCGGGAGTATGGTCACCGGGCACGAGAGGGCTGGGAAATAGGCAAACCCAAGATGGTAAGAATGGACTACGAGGCTTCAGGCGGTAAAGAAATTTTCCTATCCTTTGAGGATGAAAACGAAACGCTGTTTGGCTTACTGCGGATGAGGATTCAATCCCAGCCCATAGCCGGTCTGGGGGCAAACGGAAATCTAGCCGTAATAAGGGAGCTACATATATATGGTCCTGAGGTTTCTCTCAGTCAGCGAAACCCAAACGCAGCTCAGCACAAGGGTTTAGGTAAGGCACTACTGAGAGAAGCTGAGCTAATTGCGGCCAATATGTTTCAAGCCCAACGGATAGTAATTTTAAGTGGGGTTGGCGCCAAGGAATACTACCGCTCTGAGCTTGGCTACCGCTCACAGGGAGATTATATGGTCAAGGGTCTGGCTCAGATGGCAAAGGTTAATCTTCACCCCGCTCAATCTGCCTCAGTCTGGCATCCCCAATGCCAAAGTGATGAGCTATCTCATGCCGCACTACCTTCTGTATCTCAGCCATAATCTCAGCCTCATATCTACATTTAGCCTCAATCGGCTTCTGGAATATAGTTATTTTATCCGGTGGCACCATCCCATAGCGCCTGCCTCGCCTGGTTAGGGGCACACCCTGGTAAAGACCGAGAAGGGTTTGACCACGCCTCAGCCCCACCTTTGCCAGTTGGTCTTGAGTCGGCCAAGCCTCAACCACGACATCAATGTTTGCCAGCTTGGTCCGAAACTCCCGGGGCAAACTATCAACCGCCCTTGCCACCAGCCACTTAAACCTTTCCCTGTCCACAGCTAATCTCTCCCAATTTTAACCCGGCCTATCATTTATTACTTTTGAGGTAGTCCATAGCCCACTGGATGGCGTCTTCTCCCTCAAGTTCAAGCTCATAGTCGGGGGCTATCCCTTCGCCTTCTATGAGATGACCGCTGGGGGTGAGCCAGCGACCAGTGGTAATATATAGTCCTGAGCCATCCTCAAGCTGGCGCAGGATGTTGACACTGCCCTTGCCAAAGGTTCTGGTGCCAGCAATGGTGGCTTGACCATAATCCTGCAACGCCCCAGCCAATACTTCACTACCGCTAGCACTGTAGCTATCTACTAGAACAACCAAAGGTAAGTCGGTAGTAGCTCTCTCATCATTAACGGTTATCACGGTATGGCTGCCCTGATTATCCACTATATCAACGACTACGCCCTCCTTCAAAAAGTGGCTGGCAACGTCAACTACTGCCGTTAGTACGCCACCAGGATTACTCCGCAGGTCAAGGATGATACCGGTAGCCGCTTCAGCAGTGATACTATCCAGCACTGGCGATAGTTCTTCACCAGTGCCCTCAGCAAAATGGGTAATATTAATGTAGGCGATGTCTTGCCTCATCTCAAAGCGGACACTGGTTAGCTCAATTTCGGCTCTAACTATGTCAATTTCCTCAGGCTCAGTCTCACCCTGATGAAGGATAAGAAGCCTGACCGATGTTCCCTTGGGACCACGGACAAGAAGCACAGCCTCAACCAGGCTCGTCTCCGAGGTAGGCTTACCGTCAATTTCTAAGACTATATCACCAGCCCTGATACCTGCCTTATCTGCTGGCGAATCAGCAATCGGAGCAATAATCACCAGCTGATTGTCCCTAACTGCGACTTCGGCGCCAATACCCTCAAATTTCCCCTCCAGACTGCTCAAGCTCAATTGGTAGGTCTCAGCATCAAGGTAGACGGTATAGGGGTCATCCAATGCCTCGACCATACCCCTGATGGCTGCCTGACTCAGTTGGCTAGCATCAAGTTCGTCCCTATCCACATAGTCCTGGAAAATGATGTTCCACGCCTCCTCAACGATACCCAGACCCTGACTAGGGCCGGCAGGAGTTCCGGTGCCTAGAGCACAGCCAGCACCAAAAGATAGGGCTAGGCTCACCACCAATAACGCTATTACCATAATTTTTAATGCTTTTAACATTGGACTTACTCTCCCCTAAAGTGTTTGGTAACGAAATTTACTGTTTATTGAGGAAAATATGAGCCAGGCAGTCTAATTCAGATTAGGAGGTTGAATTTGTAGCTTGACCGCTATGAATCTTCTCCTCCTCAGAGGTGACGATATCTACCATCCTAATAGTATCTTCTATATTAGTCAGAGCCAGGGATAGTCCAAGCTTTCTTAACTCAGCATAGCCCAACCCTCTGAACAGTCGGTGCCCAGCTACCCAACACATCTCATCGTAGAGAGCTGGCCATTCCTTCCCTTGGCGGCGAATACAGAAAAGAATAAAGTCGTGAGCTACAGGGTTAAGGGGCTCCATTGGCATCTAATATATGCCTAACCGGCGTGGCTGGCAAGCTCACTGACGGCTGTTGGTGTTGTAGTTTTAACCTTAATTATGCTTCATAACCCTCAGTTACTAAGTTTTTACTTCTTTCCCTCAACTCCAAGCTGGGGTATAAAAAAATTGATACTATTTGCCTGTCAGGCACAATTCGGCTACAATCAAGCGAGTAAAAATAGAAGAATTAGCTTAAGGAATATTTGCCATCGTCAGCAGGTTATTCAGAAACCGGAATTTCATATTTATTCTGGCTCTGGTGCTGGCTCTGGCTGTCGGCCAGGGAGCAGTTTGGATAGAGCCGGTACTACTGCCAGCCCTGGCAGTGGCTATGACCTTGTCCACCGTTAGCATAACCAACCGCGACCTTGCCTCGATAAAAAGCACACCTCGCCCGATACTTATTTCACTGCTGCTTAACTACGTTATTATGGGAGGCATAATGCTGCTCATGGCAAGGTGGCTGATAAATGACAGTGAAATATGGGCTGGATTTGTAACCCTGGCCGCTATGCCGCCGGCGATTTCAGTAACACCCTATAGCTATATGCTGGGAGGGAACACCGTTTTCTCACTAATGGGCACTACCGGGTTATATCTAGCGGCGCTGGGGCTTACACCGGGCATAATGATGCTATGGCTCGGGGCTGACTTCGTTAATCCAGCCAGCCTGCTGCTTATCCTGGCGCAGTTAATAGTAATTCCGCTGGGCATATCTCGCCTATTGCTCTACACCGGCTTATCTCAGAGCGTAATTAAGTGGCGGGATACAGCAATAAACTGGGTCTTTTTCATTACGATTTACATCATCATCGGCTTAAACCGTCAGGTTTTCTGGGAACAGCCTGATGTCTTGCTTCAGGTTATCATAATAGCCGTCACCTATACCTTCGGGCTAGGCCATGCCATTGACTTCGTCACCAGGAAATTACATATAGACCGACCCAGCAGCACCAGCTGGATATTAATGGGCACCAGGAAGAATACCGGACTGGCCAGCGTGATTGCGCTGGCTTTTCTGGGCGAAAGGGCGACAATTCCCGTAGCTGCCTCAGCTATGTTTTCGCTGTTATATTTCGTGTGGCTGGGATTTTACCTTAAGAAAGAGGCCAAGTAAACCTGTAAGCCGAGTTCTGTACTCCGACTAGCGGGTTCCCAGGAAAATCAAAGATTTTTCTGGGTGCTCTAATCGGAGCGGTGACCATCTATCTAGCCCTGATGTTACCATCAGGGTCAAGCGACCTACCCAGGGACAGGCCGGGCGTCCTTATGTCCCTCTGTTTGGTCTTGCTCCGGGTGGGGTTTACCCAGCCGGCTGGTCACCCAGCCGCTGGTGAGCTCTTACCTCACCATTTCACCCTTACCCCGACTAAATCAGGGCGGTATGTTTCTGTGGCACTTTCCGTAGGGTCGCCCCTCCTGGGTGTTACCCAGCACCCTGCCCGGCGGAGCTCGGACTTTCCTCCCGCCTAAGGCAAGCGGTCACCCGGTTTACTTGACCTACTTATACTGTAATATGAAGGCATTATAAAGTCAAACTATGAACCCTATCCCCTTTATCCCCTTCCCCTTAATAAGGGGAAGGGGAAATAATTTCTTTAGAGGGGCTGGCGCCCCTCTAAAACTCCCCCTTGACTATTATCTCAGAGCAAGAGCGGCTAGATGGTGAGCCTCAGTGTTTTGCTGGCGCGGGATATGGGTGATGGTAAAGCCTTCCAGCCGGCTTTGCAGTTGCTTTACTCGTTGATATAAGGGTTTAAGAGTGGCTCTTTTCACCCGGTATTTACCATTGATTTGCCTCACCACCAGCTCTGAGTCTAAATATATATTAGCCTGGCTGGTACCTAATTTAGTGGCTTTCTCCAGGGCAGCGATGAGAGCCCGGTACTCGGCTTGATTATTAGTCGCCGTGCCAATCCTTTGCGAAATGGAGGCAACAAGTCGACCCTGCTCATCCTTTATGGTGGCACCAATAGCCGCCGGTCCTGGATTGCCCAATGAGGCACCATCGGCGTGTATTATTACCCGGTTTAGTTTCATCTTTTGTAACCCTATCCCCTTTAAGCACCCAGAAAAATCTTTGATTTTCCTGGGAACCCGCTTTATCCCCTTCCCCTTTCTACCCACTGTGTCATTGCGAGCCAAAGGCGAAGCAATCTTATCTTTTAGTTTGCTTCGTCGCTCCGCTCCT
>DAOUFA010000083.1:0-4569 GCA_034430355.1 Dehalococcoidales bacterium | reverse complement strand
CGAGACCTACTACTGGAGGGTAAGAGCTGAGAAGGACGGTGTCCTCTCTGCCTGGACGGTATGCATCTTCACCACCATGGGCAGACCGGAAGCACCACCGCCACCGGTAACGGTTGAGCAAGTGCCACCACCACAGATAACAGTAGAAGTACCAGTAGAACAGATAGCACCTAACTGGATATACGCTGTCATCGGTATTGGTGCGGCACTGGTTGTGGTAGTGATTGTGCTGATAGCCAGGACCAGGAGAACACCAGCTTAACCCCTGGTTTAGGCTTAACCTGGAGAGCCCCCTGAGATTTCGGGGGGCTCTCTCTTTTTACCAAAAGCCTTATCACTAGATCGTTTTATCTACCTCACCCCCTTAATCCCCCTCTCCTTCAAAGGAGAGGGGGAAGATTTTATAAAGAGGGGCGTTAGCCTCTCTTAAACACCTTAATTCAGTGGGAAGCAAGTCCTCTAGGCAGGCTTCGCTCCTGTTAGACACCTCTTCCTCTGGTTATTTAGTAAAGGGATTAGAAGGGGCGAAGCCCCTCTCAAAAATAATTCCCCTTCCCCTTATCAAGGGGAAGGGGGTAGGGTTACCAATAATATTACCACTAAAAATCTGAGGGGGTGAGGTAGATAAACAATTTTTACATTGACTTCTAGCTCATAATGGGGTTAGAATTTCGCCAAATGGCGAAAATAAAACTCGCCTTAAAATTGATTTTACTATTAAGCCTGCTGGGCTCAATGACCACTCCAGCTGCGGCTGCCCCGGATGAGGTCAAATGGTCTGGGGTCAATCTCCCTACCGAGGGCAAACCAGGTGACTGGGTGCTGGCTAGTGGCTCAGATGTCCAACACCTGACTATAGCTATTGACGGCAGCCTCTACTGCTACGCCAACCCTTCAGGGACAAGCTACACCCTGTTTAAGTCTATAGATGGTGGTTATAGCTGGTCATACACCGACTACGACCAAGCAATAGTGGCTCTGGTCAGCTCCAGCATTGATGCTGATATTATCTATGTAAGCGATGGCAGTAATGTTTATAAGTCCGATGACGGCGGTGACAGCTTTGATGAATTAGCCGCTGGCTCTCTGGAAGCCCTTGATTTTGCCACCACCGGTGAAGAAATCACCTGTCTGGCGGTTGGCTATGTTGACGATGAGCCTTATGTCTTCATCGGCACGGCTAATGAAACCGCCGGTGGCGGCGTATACCACATACAGGATATAGCTTTTGGGGGTGGTTGGACTGACTTAGATGTCGGCAACTATGATGTCTACTCTATAGCCGGCTCGCCTAACTTCGCCACCGATTACCAGATTATGGCGGTAGTTACCGACCAGGTTCACAGCTATGCTACCTATAATTATGGCGTTATTAGTGAATGGACCAGGGTTGAGCTACTTGATGCCAGTGATACCAGTTTTGCCATCACTGCTGCCTCTAATCTCTGCTTCCCATCTGACTTTAACCAAACCCATGAGTGGTTTGTTGGTGCTGTTGGTGGTGATGGTGGTATCTACCGGGTGGACGAGGATAATTCCTTCCGTTTTGACATTGACACCGATATCGTCAGCCTGGACCTGGTTGGTGAGTTAGGTAATCTTCAGTTACTGGCTGGCGAAAATAATAATGCTGAGGTGTGGTATAGCATTGACGATGGCGATAGTTGGGATTCAACCGCCAAAGCCCCGTCGGGGAGTGGCCCTACTTACGTGGTAATGACCGATGACTTTGCTGATAGCGGTAAGGCCTACGCCGCTACCAGTGGCAGTGAGAGTGCCTTCTCTCATACTGAAGATGCTGGCCTTTCTCAGTTATAGTTGCATTGTTTTACTAACCTAAGACTCTCCTGATAATTCTTCCCCAATTTTCTTAATAGCAGCCTTTATTCCTTCCGGATTATCAATGTTTTCAATTATAGGAATTACATAGTCCTCTTTAAACACGACAAAGCCATTATCCAATTGAATAAAGTAATTGTTAAACGCTTCAACCGATTTTTTATATGCCATTCTACTAGCAGGAGTAACACGACTGCTCATTGATTTCCTAGTAAAATCTTTGATATTAAATACAGCGTACGGTAGAACAATCAACCTCTTAGAACCACCTGACCTGGCTTCCTTCCTTTGTGAGACTTTTGAGATTCCGAAGTCTAGTCCTCCAATCCTCAAATCAATACCTTTTTGGTCTAATACAGCGTTTGCTTCAAACGTTATTCTATATCCCCGTTTTGCTATTACATAACTCAACACATAGTAGAAATCAATTTGAGTGAGAAGTGAGACCCAAGTCCTATACATTCTGGCTTTGAACCCTAATCTAAACCATCCGTCATTATCTTTATCAAAGTAGTATTTCTTAAAATCCTTTATTGCTGAAACGCTCAATGGGTTAGAGTGAAGCTCATTCCAGAATTGGTCAAACCAAGATCCAAAATCTAGAAAATTTTGGTTATGCCAATAATTTCTAAATATTGATGCCAAAGGTAGCATTTCCGGATATAGGTCTTGTTCTACCCATTTAACATCTTTAAGGGTCTCACGATATTCAGCCAAGGGAATACTTTGGAGAAAAGCTCTATAGAAATTTAGGGCCTTTTTTTCTACCTCCATAAATTACCTCCTTCTTTACAGGAAACTGACGTAATTGAGTGATTGTAACGTGAGGTGATATATCTTTATAAAGAGAATGCATGTATTGTTGGGTATCTTCACTGTTCAAATAAGATACTATTTCATCAAGTTCTAATCCTGTCACTTTTGGAACTAAGTGTATATCTTCTCTCCACGGGTAACATTGCTTGTCTACGGCAGCTTCTAGTTTTCCTCCTTTAGTATGACCAATTACAATGTGGGGAAACGCATAATAACTACGAAGTGAAGAGGCAGCCTCACGAGGCATCCAAAAACCAGAGTAGCAACGCTCATAGTCAATCCACCCTGAGTGCAGATTTCGTCCCGTTAAAATAGGAACCAGACCATTACCTGGCACTTTTGATGCTTGGGGATGTCTTTTTATCTCGGGACTGCGGGCTGCAAAGTACAAGTTGAAAAAATCACCCAAGGGTAAAGCTCCTTTCTCAAATCGCCGTGTCTTGGGGCTTTCAAATCTGATAATACCACCGTCATAAGTTTCTCTCTTGTAGTATTGAACTTTTTCCCTTAAGTCTTTTACCTCATGAAGTTCTATGCCTGTTAGTCCCTTACAGACTACCAAGACTGCCGTAGATACAGTCTTGTCTTTGAACATACGTGCCCCAAGATAGAATACCTTTACTCTGCCAAAACTGGAAATAAATTTTCTAAGAAGTTTGAAATCGTCCAATATCATAAAAGTTGAGGGCACAATAAAAACTAACTTCCCCCCATCTTTGAGAAGCTTCAACCCCTTTTCAGTAAAAGCACCATAAATATTATACTTGCCGTACCATGTGCTACTTAGCTTCCTATAGGACCCCTTTTCCCCATTTAGAACGTGTATAGGATAATGACTTTTGTCACCTATTATTCCATAGGGTGGATTGCCAATTACAATATCATAGCTTTCATCGGTAGCCCACAATAGGAAATCTGATAGGACCAATCTGAAATGAGGGTATAGCCGGCTGATAATATTGTAGATTTGGCTATTGAGTTCTACTCCTGTAAAGAGATTGTTAGGATACTTACTATGAATCCTTGACAAGAAGTCGCAAAAGCCACACCCGGGCTCCAGAATTCGCAGTCCCTCCCACTTTTCCACACCCGAAACGCTAATCATAAAATCTACGATTTCCAGCGGAGTAGATACTGCCCCGTAGGTTTTCCATACTTCCTTTTCAAGAAATTGATCAAGCTTAGCAAACATAATTCCCCAACCTACTTTTATTGTAGTTCAACATATCTTTAAGGTCAAATTTAGTGCCTGGAGTGCCGTCAGTGCCTTTACCACCGAATCACCCCCATCACCGCTGGAGGAACCACCGCCAGAAGAACCTCAAGAACCACCAGCCCCACCACCACCATCATCAGCACCACCTCAGCCAACCACCCCCGACTGGGTAAAGTATCTATTTGGTGCTTTGCTGGCTACTGTAGTCTTGCTCTCAGTAATTATCCTAATGCTGGTGAGAGGGATGAGGCAGTCCTAGCCTCTTGGTCAATAGTCAAGCAAAAAGACCTGGGTGGCGGCAGGCAGACTTGACCTGGTGAAAGACAGCTTGGGTTGAGAGGCAACCTGCTCTACCCCTATTTCCTTGAGGAACCTTTCTACTGGCTCAAGCTCCCAGCTTAATGCCTCGGTTTTGTAGTGCATCGGAACCACTACCTTCGGCTCGAGCTGTCGAACTACCTCGGCGGCCATAGAGGCATTAATAGTCGACACCCCACCTACTGGGAGTAGTAGCACGTCCACATCGCCTAGCTCCTCTACCTGCTCAGCAGTAAGCACATGCCCCAGGTCACCAAGATGACATACTGATACCTCATCTACCTGCATAAGATAGACAGTATTTTTACCCCTTTTCCTGCCCTTCTCCCCGTCATGGAAGGTAGCTATCCCTATAATCAGGACGCCACTGATTTCATACT
>DAOUFA010000082.1:0-13955 GCA_034430355.1 Dehalococcoidales bacterium | reverse complement strand
ATGACAGCCCAGCATTCGGGTTCGGACTCTTCAGCATGGACTGGCGTACACGGTGGAATTAGCATTGATGATACCGCCAGAATTATGGCGATAAACACAATAATGGGAATCTTTTTGAGCACGGCTCGTCCTCCTCTCAAGGGAACTGGGGTTGTGTGCGCCGGCAACGTCACACATGTTTGCCATTTGGCAAAAGTATTACACAAAATCTATCACAATCATTTTCACCTGTCAATAACCTCTCCTTTTAGGTTCATATCCCCCTCCGTTGAAGGAGAGGGGCAGAGATAAGTAATCTCTTAATTATGGTAAAATAAGTAAAAAGGTGGCTATCTGAGGGACTTATTGAATGATTCCCATTAAGCTAACAGTGCGCAATTTTATGTGCTACCGCGAGAATGTGCCACCACTCTCCTTTGACGGCATTCATACCGCCTGTATCTCAGGTGATAACGGCAACGGTAAGTCGGCTCTAATTGATGCCATGACCTGGGCGTTATGGGGAAGAACCAGAGCCAAGAGTGATGACGACCTCATTCACCTGGGTCAGACAGAAATGGAAGTGGAGTTTGACTTCGCCGTAAGCCAACAGCCATATCGCATCATACGCAAGCACTCCAAACCCAAACGACGAGGGCGCTCGGGACAAACTATCCTGGAATTTCAGATAGCTGCCGGGAATGGCTTCAGGTCGATTACGGGCAATAGTATGACCCAGACCCAGCAGAAGATTACCGATGTTCTACACATGGATTACCCTACATTTGTTAACAGTGCCCTCCTACTACAAGGTCGGGCTGACGAGTTCACCGTCAAACGTCCGGTCGAGCGTAAGCAGGTGCTGGCTGATATTCTGGGGCTTTTCTTCTACGATGAACTAGAAGAGCAGGCTAAAGACCTGGCGAAACAACAGGAAACAGAAAAGGCACAACTTGAGAGCGCTATTAAAGACATCAGTGATGAATTAACCCAAAAGCCAGCCTACGAGGCTGAGTTGGAACAGGAGCAGAGCCAACTCTCCGACATAGAAAAAGTAGTAAAAGAGCAGGAAGCCAGACTTAATAGCCTGCGACAGGAAAAGGAATCCCTGGAAAATAAGAAGTTGCAACTAACTCAGCTAGAGGAGCACATAGCCGAGATGATGAGAGAGCTAGAGCGCTGGGATGACCAGGCTAAACAGCACCTCTCCCGGCTCAAAGAGTATGAAGAGCTAATAGCTCAGCGTTCCACAATAGAAGAAGGCTACGCCCAATTTAGTTTAGCCAAGAAGTTAAGTGATGAACTCGACCAAAAGTTCAGGCTAGCCACCACTCTAAACGAGCGTAAACACCAGTTACAGATGAGCATTACGCAGATGGGACAAGCCCTAGTTAAAGACCACGCTGTAGCTCAAAGCCGAATCAATGAACTAGAAATTAGCTCACAAAAACTACCTTCACTCAAGAAAGAACTACAGCAAATACAGGTTCAACTAAACCAGTTAGCTGAGCCTGAAGAAACATTAAGCCGGCAAAGACAAAACAGCCAGGAACTACGAACTCAGGTCAACTACCTGGAATCTACTAAAGCTCAACTAGAACGAGACATAAAAGAAATAGAGGAAAAGCTTGACTTGCTAACGACTCAAAGTGACAATAAGTGCCCGCTATGTGAGACAGAGTTAGAGGCAGAAGGTCTAAAGCTCATTGAGACAAAGTATACCACCGACAGGCAAAGCAAACTTGATTGCCTGAAGTCAAATCAAGCCGAGCTAGCTCAAAGGAGAATGGAGCTGGAGCGGTGGGAAAGTGAAATAGTCCGGTTAGAAACAAAGCTAAATCAAGATAGAGCCTCGTTCCAGACCAAAGCCAGCCTCACCAGCCAAGAGATTACCGAGGCTAAAGAGGCTAGCCATAAGCTAGATGAGGAAAGAAAAAGGCTGGCTGAGATTGAAGAACATCTGGCTAGGAAGGACTTTGCCACTACGGAACAAGAAACACTGGGAGAGCTTGAGGGCGAATTAGCTAAACTTGGCTACGATGCCCAGCAGCACGAACAGGTCCGCCAGCGCCTGACTAACCTGGAACAGTACGAAGGTCGTAAGCGGAAGCTGGAAGAAGCTGACCGTCTCATCAGCCAAGAAAAGGAGGCGGCGTCAAGAGCTGAGGAGGCGGCTCAAGAGCTGCGCCACAGCCTGGGGGTTGATAATCAAAAACGGCAAGAGTTAAGTGAAGAACTTAATCTACTGCCACAACTGGTTAATGATTTAACCCAGGCTGAAACTGAACACCAAGCGCTGGTAGCACAACAGAAGCAAGCCCAGGAGACAATATGGAGCGTGAAGGCAAAGCTACAGCGCTGCTCTGAATTGGAGATAAAAAGTAAGGAAAAGGGAAAGCTGCTGGCTCAAGCTTCAAAACAGGAGAAAATCTACCGAGACCTAGCTCAAGCCTTCGGCAAAAAGGGAATACAAGCCTTACTCATTGAAAGGGCACTGCCCGAGATTGAAGCTGAAGCCAATAAATTACTGGGACGCATGACAGACAATAGAATGCATATAAAAATTGAAACGCAACGGGAAACAAAGAAAGGGAATGTTATTGAAACCCTGGATATTAATATCTCTGACGAGCTAGGGACACGAAATTATGAAATGTTCAGCGGTGGTGAAGCCTTCCGCATCAACTTCGCTATTCGTATTGCTTTATCCAAGCTACTGACCAGGCGAGCTGGAGCCCCACTGCCGACTCTGGTCATCGATGAAGGCTTTGGCACTCAAGATAGTGCTGGCATAGAAAAACTCAAAGAGGCGATAAACTCAATTCAAGATGACTTTGACAAGATACTGGTTATCACTCATATTGAGGAACTTAGAGACGCCTTTCCCACTCGCATTGATGTGGTCAAAACCGCCGCCGGCTCAACCCTTGAAGTGAGTTAACTAACCGCAGACTTCGCCGGGCACCTCACCGGCTACCTCACCGGCTACCTCACCGGCTACCTTCTGACGCCAAATGATGGGACTATGAGCACGGGGATGGCAGAGTGGCGTAGAACCCTCTCCGCCACACTACCGAAGAACCAACGGGAGACCCCTGACCTTCCGTGAGTGCTCATAACAATTAGGTCCACCTTATTCTTCTTAGCGTAGTCCAGTATTCCTTCGGCTGCCCCGCCATGGGCTATGTCAATCTCAACAGCTATACCATCTGCCTTCAGGCTATTGGCCACTCTAGCAAGGTAGTCCCTGGCGCCAGCCTCAGCCTTCCCGCCCTCGCTACGTATAAGCTCGTCAGATAGGGTATGGGCGGGGTGGGCAGGCCACGGTATTACCTGTAACAGAACTACTTTGGAAGCACGGGAGTCTTCAGTGACGATTTTAATGTGTTCCAGAGCGCGCTCGGCGAGCTCTGAGCCATCCAACGGAGCTAATATTTTTTGGTACATCTTATCTCCTTAAATCTAGAGTCCAAGGTCGCTACTGATTTCTTGCATTGCCTTCAGCCCGAGCTCGATAAATTCACCAAGCTCAAGCCCGATTTCACTACATAGAGAAATCTGTTCTCTACTCGCCCCAGCGGCAAAGCTCTTCTCTTTAAACCTTTTGAGCACTGATTTAGCTTCAAGACCAGCCAATTTTTTATCGGGACGAACCAAAGCCGCGGCGGTGATTAAGCCAGTCAGCGGGTCAACGCAAAATAGAGCCTTATCCAGCTTGGTCTCCCGGGGAACACCATGGGCTTCATTGTGGCACAGGATGGCATGAGCCATAGCCTCACTAGCTCCCATCTCCCTGGCTAGGTCAGCCCCCAACTTGCTATGACTGCTCATATCTCCCCCGGTGAGCTCAACATCTATATCATGTAACAGACCGGTAAGCCCCCACTCCTCCTCATCCTCACCCAGGTGCCTGGCTAGAGCCCGCATTATAGCCTCGGTGGCTAACATATGCTTTACCAGATTCTTATTCTCTACATTCTCGTTAACAGAATTAAGCACTTCTTCTCGAGTCAATTGTCCCCTCCTTCACTGCCAGGCAAAAAGTTAATTGGTTAAAGCATACTCAATACTCTTAGCCAGCACCTTGCCGAGATACCGCCCGGTAATTGAAGACTTCTCCCGAGCTATTTCCTCGGGTGTTCCTGTCGCCACAATATAGCCACCCCGGTCACCAGCTCCAGGTCCGAGGTCAATTATATAATCAGCATTCTTAATCACATCCAGATGATGCTCAATAACAATCACCGTATTACCAGCATCAACCAGACGCTGTAATACTCGCAGTAGTGCCGCCACATCCTCAAAGGAAAGACCGGTAGTCGGCTCGTCAAGGATATATAATGTCCTGCCCGTAGACCGCCGTGACAGCTCAGTGGCTAGCTTCACCCTCTGTGCCTCACCGCCAGAAAGGGTAGGTGCCGGCTGACCCAAGCGAATATAGCCCAGCCCTACATCGCGCAGGGTCTCCAGTTTGCCCTTAATCCTGGGGAAATGGTCAAAGAAAGACAGGGCTTGCTCCACGGTCATATCTAATACCTCGGCGATGTTCTTGCCCTTAAATCTAATCTCCAGAGCCTCACGATTATAGCGCTTCCCCTTGCACACCTCACAGGGAACGGTGACATCGGGCAAAAACTGCATTTCAATCCGAATAAATCCTTCACCACGACAGGCTTCACACCGTCCACCCCTGACATTAAACGAGAATCGACCCGGAGCATAGCCCCTCATTCGAGCCTCGGGAACAGTGGCGAAAAGCTCACGAATAGGGGTAAAGGTCCCGGTGTAGGTCGCTGGATTACTACGCGGGGTACGCCCAATAGGCGACTGGTCAATATTGACCACCTTGTCAATATGCTCGACGCCGATGATACCATCACAGCTACCCGCCCTCTCCCTTGACCGATACAACATCTGTGCCAGCTTTTTATACATAATCTCATCAATAAGGGTGCTCTTACCGCTACCCGAAACCCCGGTGACACAAACAAACTTGCCCAGGGGAACACGGACATCTATATTCTTCAGGTTATTCTGCCTGGCTCCGTTCACTACCAGCTCCTCACCTGAGCCAGGGCGACGCTCCCGGGGTAAAGGAATCTGCTTCGCCCGGCTGAGATACTGACCGGTTATTGACTCCGTGCAATTTATGATATCAGCTAAAGTCCCGGTGGTCACAATCCAGCCACCATGCTCCCCAGCCCCGGGTCCCATATCAATAATATGGTCAGCCGCCCGCATCATCGCCTCGTCATGCTCAACAACCAATATAGTATTACCCAAATCCCTCAGTCGTTTCAAGGTCTCAATTAAACGATAGTCATCGGCTGGGTGCAGACCCACTGTCGGTTCATCACAAATATAAAGCACACCCATTAGCCCGCTACCTATCTGAGTGGCGAGGCGAATTCGCTGTGCCTCACCACCACTTAAAGTAGCCGAGGGGCGGTCAAGGGTAAGATAATCCAGACCTACATCTTTAAGGAAGTTCAGGCGGGCTTGAATCTCCTTGAGAATCTCACGGGCTATTATTTGCTCACGCCCGGTAAGTATCGCCTCCTTACCATCACCGAGGGTAGCCACCCAGTCTAACGCCTGAGTAACCGACATTGAGCTAACCTCAACAATGTTTTTGCCATCAATGGTTACGGCTAAAGACTCCGGTTTAAGCCGCTTACCCTGACAAACTGGACACGGTGTGGATACCATATAGCGTTCAATCTCAGTCCGGGTACGTTCTGACTGGGTATCATGAGCCAGACGCTCCAGATAAGGAATAACCCCCTCATACCCGGTAAAATACTCCCTGACCCGACCATAGCGATTCCTGTACCTTACCAGCTCCCCTTCTTCACCATAAAGTATAAGCTTAAGGTGACGCTCATTAAGCTCCTTAACCGGGGTATGAAGAGAAAAGCCATAGCGTCGGGCTAAAATTTCTAACTCGTTAGCATGCCAAGAGAACCACCACCCGGGGTGAATCGCCCCTTGAGCTATGGAGAGCTCCTTATTGGGGATAACCAGCTCGGGGGCTATCTCCAGTTTGACCCCCAATCCGGTGCAGGCGGGACAAGCCCCATGAGGAGAATTAAAGCTAAATGTTCTGGGAGCAATCTCACCCAGGCTAATGCCACAATGCACACAAGCAAAGTGCTCCGAGAACAGTAATTCCTCACCGTCAATAATAGACACCAGAACTACCCCTGCCCCGAGCTTGAGGGCAGTTTCAACTGAATCAGCAATACGACTTTGACTTCCGCTTTGCCCCATTATCAATCTGTCTACCACCGCCTCAATGGAGTGCTTTTTATTCTTATCAAGTTGAAACTCTTCGGACAGGTCACGGATACGCCCATCAACTCGAACCCTGACATAGCCCTCTTTGCGCAAATCGTCAAACACCGCTTGATACTCACCCTTACGGTCTCTAATCAATGGTGCCAGAACCATAATCCGGCTATTTTGGGGGAGGGCGCTTATAGCATCAACAATCTGCTGTACCGTCTGCATAGCAATCTCTCGTCCACACTTGGGGCAATGGGGATGACCCGCCCGGGCAAAAAGTAGCCGCAGATAATCGTAAATCTCGGTTACCGTCCCGGTGGTAGACCGTGGATTCCGGCTCGGACCCTTCTGGTCAATAGAAATGGCTGGGCTCAACCCTTCAATGTAATCAACCTCAGGCTTTTCCATCCTGCCCAGAAACTGGCGGGCATAAGCCGATAGCGATTCCACATAGCGGCGCTGACCTTCAGCATAAATGGTATCAAATGCCAATGAGCTCTTACCCGAGCCCGAGACACCGGTAATAACTACCAGCTTATCCCGCGGGATAACCACATCTATATTCTTGAGGTTATGCTCCCTAGCCCCTTTGACAATTATGGAATCTAATGGCATGTCTGCCTCCGTGTTTGACAACTGTATTTTAGCACCAGACCCAAAACACAACAAGCGTCCACTCCGTTGACACCCATAAACTTCGCGGTAAAATAGGAGTTGGTTTCGAGCTGGTTAGAGACCTTGACGACCACCCACCAGAACCCTTAACATAGCAAGAGTAAATGATATGGTAAATGCACATAGACTATTAGCCCACCAATCAAATCAGGGCTCCAGATAATCTACCGCGAAGGAGGCTATATTGAAAAAACTGAGCGATTACAGTGGTGAATTCCGTCCCGAGCTAAAACTCAGCGATTTCTCCCCGGATACACTTGCCGAGTTATTAAAACTATACGCCAAACTATACATAGCCCTGGATGGGCTCTGGTATCTTACCGTGAAAGAAAGGGTGGGCGACAAAGAGGCTTTAGCCTGCGATATACAAGCCTGGGAAAGCACTTGTAAATATGAAATGGCGAGGATTAAGAGGCAACTGAAAATCCGGGGAAATGATGTCATTGCTCTTATGAAGGCTTTCCAGATATGCCCCTGGTGCCTGGTGATGAAATTCAACATAGAAATTAAGAGTAAAAATAAAGCCCTGTTCACGGTTACCTATTGTCCCACGCTAGATGCTTTAGAGGCGGAGGGTAAGGGGAGGGAGGACGAGATTTGTAACATAGTTGACCCCAAAATCATGAAAGCTTATGCCACTTTCTTCAGCCCTGATATAGAAGTAAAGTGCCTTAAATCACCCCCGAGAAAGAGCAAGGATGATATTTGCTGTCAATGGGAATTTAGCCTGGGCAGTTAGACAACTTGACAGCTAGTTAGCCAAGGATTTTAATATAGCTATAGTAATTAAGATGGGAGGTTACGGTTAATGTCAGCCAGTGTTTTCCAGATACCATACGGAGATACTACCATTCGGGCAGAGCTACCTGAGAGGACCAGAGTCATAAAGCAAACGAACAAGCCACTCCCGGCTCTTCCTGACCCCACCCAGGCGGTGCGTGACGCCTTGAACTCGCCGATTGCTCATGAGCCTCTATCCAAGCTGGTGAACTCCAAATCCAAGGTTACCATTGCCTTTGATGACCTTATCGGTTATGTTCCCCAGGAAAAGATGCCTGGTTTTCGGGAGGTAGCCATTAAGGTGCTGCTGGAGGAGCTCAGTAAACTCGGCGTAGATTCGGGCAATATCCGTCTGGTTTGCGCTATAGCCCTGCACCGGATGTGGACTCAAAGCGAACTAGCCACCATATTAGGCGAGGAGCTAGTTTACAGGTCTAGTGTAAGCCGGTTGTTTAATTTTGATGCCGAGGACAAAGATAACCTGGTATTTCTAGGCGAGACCAAGCGAGGTCAGGAAGTAGAGGTAAGCCGATTAGTCACCGATTCCGATCAGCTCATATATGTCAGCCACCCCTGGAGTCATTTCAACGGCGGCTGGAAGACGGTCGCCGTCGGTTTGGGCAGCTACCGAACCCAGCGGCACCATCACCGCCCCTTCCCTAAGGCTTCAGGCAAATCCTCGCTGGACCCCAAACGCTCAGCCTTCCCCAAACTGCTCAATGAAATGGGCGCCGTTATCGACAATGAATTAGCCAAGAAGGGACGGCGTGTCCTCGTCATTGAAGGCACGATGAACAATAAAGTCCCGCAGGAGTTGGTCCGGGTTGTGGCCGGGCACCCGCCAGAGGCTCACGAGAAAGGTCTAGAAATAATGGACCAACAGTTGGTAGTGGACGTAAAGGGGCAATCTGACGTGGTGGTCTATGGTCTGGGTAATAACAGAGACCCTTATTCCAAAATGTCCATTATCAATCCCATTCAGGTAAGAAATGTGGCTATGTCTTATAGCCATGGCCTCTTCCAGAACGTTCCTTTGGTGAAGCCTGGAGGGATACTTATTATGTGTCACCCCTGCCGGAACCAATTCCATCCAGTTCACACTCCGTCCTATGTCGAGCTGTTCGAAAAGCTTCTCCCCCAGACTAAAGATGCTGTTGAAATCTGGGACCTTTATGCTGAGGAATACGCTCATCGTCCCGAGTTCGTCCACAAGTATAGATATGGTTATGCCTTCCATGGTTCTCATCCCCTAATCCTGTATGGGCAGGGTATCTATGGTCTCAAGTATGTCAGTAAAGTCTTTCTAGCCGGAGCCACCGACTTTGAAGCCGCCAGAAGGATAGGTTTTGAGCCGTTTGCCTCAGTGGAAGAGGCAATATCTGAGGCGGAGAGCCTAATGGGCAAAGATTGCAGCATCACCTACCTTGATATGCCGGAAAGCTTTATATGCAATGTCGAGCCATAGATGAAATCTTGCCCTAAAAGCCTAGCTAGGCAGTCGACTACTAATGTGAGGACTTCTTTTGCAGTCTTTCATTATTTGCCTAATGGCAAACATGTGTTATTATTGGTGCGAGCTGTAATTAGCCATTAAGTTAGGTATCATGTTAGCCACAGTAAAAACTGCCGCCGTGGTAGGCCTTGAGGGTCGGTTAGTTGATGTTGAGGTAGATATTTCCAGTGGCTTACCGGCAACGACTATCGTTGGCTTGCCTGACACCGCTGTCCAGGAAGCCAGAGAGCGAGTCCGCGCTGCTATCCGAAATTCCGGCTGCACCTTCCCCATGAAGCGCATCGTAGTTAATCTTGCCCCTGCCGACCTTAAAAAAGCCGGCCCAGCTTATGATTTACCTATTGCCGTTGGTATCCTTCTCAGCTCGGAACAAATATATGCCGATGTTTCCCAAACTATTATCCTCGGTGAGCTGTCCCTGGACGGCAGCCTACGCCACACCAACGGTGTGTTACCTATGGTTGCCCTGGCTCACCAGGAAGGATTCCCGGCCATTATTGTGCCTGAGGCTGATGCTAAAGAGGCATCCTTAATAGAAGGCACTAAAATCACCCCTATCGCCTCACTATCGCAGCTGGTTAGTTATCTGCGGCAGGAAATACCGATACCAGAATATCAGCCTGGGGAAATTCAGGAATACACCCCGCCTGCCGGTTCAATTACTGACCTGGCTTACATCAAAGGGCAAGAGCATGTTAAGCGAGCCCTGGAGGTAGCTGCTTCTGGAGGACATAATGTAATAATGATAGGACCTCCGGGAAGCGGTAAAACGCTACTGGCACGTTCGCTGCCTTCAATATTGCCACCAATGAGCACCGAAGAGGCCCTGGAGACTACCAAGATTTATAGTGTCAGCGGTCTGCTTCCCGCGGATACCCCCATACTTAGACACCGTCCCTTCCGTTCGCCTCACTACACCATCTCCAATGCTGGCTTGGTCGGTGGCGGGCACTGGCCAAGACCTGGTGAAATAAGCCTTAGTCACCGTGGGGTTCTGTTCCTTGATGAGCTCCCTGAATTTGGACACTCCCTACTTGAGGTACTGCGCCAGCCTCTGGAGGACAAGGTAATTACCATCAGCCGGGCTCAAGGCAGCGTAACCTTCCCCGCCAACTTTATGCTGGTCGGAGCTATGAACCCCTGCCCCTGCGGCTTCTATGGCGACCCATTTAGACAGTGTACCTGCTCTCCCAGCCTGGTCTCCCGGTATCAGAAGCGTATTAGCGGACCATTCATTGACCGGGTTGATATATTTGTTGAAGTACCCCACATTGACTACGAAAAGCTAGCCGATGACAGATTAGGGGAACAATCAGACAAGGTCCAGGCCAGGGTTAAGGCTGCCCGTTCGATACAGCAAAAGCGCTTTGAAGGAACCAAACTAACCTGCAACGCTGAAATGACGCCGCCCGAGGTAAGAGAGTTCTGCCAGGCGGAAGAATCAGCCCAGAGCTTGCTTAAAGCCGCTATGAAACAACTTTACCTTTCTGCCCGAGCTTTCCATCGCATCTTAAAGCTAGCCCGCACTATTGCCGATTTAGAAAATGCTGATATAATTAAAGCTCATCACCTAGCTGAAGCCATCCAGTATAGACCAAGACGGATGATATAAGCCAGCCAGGGTAAAAACAAAATAGTCTAAAAGGAGGCAAAGGGAAAATGGATTTGTGATTAACCGAAGCCCAGAATATGAAGGCCTTGGCTAGGAGAGAAGTTTTGTATTCTTATGGTTTAATTCTCCCACAACAAATCCATCTAAAAACATTGGGGACATTGACAACCAATAGTTAAGTTAATCGCTATGCTTAGCTCAAATCAGCGATAATCCGCTTGTATTCGTCCTCTGTAAAGGCACGGAGGGTTTCGGTACGCACGCTACCCTGCGAACCAAGATTAAGAGCCGCTTTCATTATAGTTTCATCGTCTGGCGCTTCCACCACGAAGGCCATTTCATATTCACCCATTAATAAATAGAACGCTTTAACATGCGCCCCCACAGCTTTAAATGTTTCCTTAGCCGCCTCAACCCTAGCGGGACTATTTTTAAGATCCTCTGTACCTCTACCGGCAAGTAGAAAAAGCATCATATAAGTGGCCATTACACTATCTCCTTTTTGAAATACTTATCGCATGAATTGCTATTGAAACGGTACACATAGCCGATTTAGACAATGCTAATATAATTAAAGCTCACCACCTGGCTGAAGCTATCCAGTATAGACCAAGACGAATGTTGTAAGCCCCCTCATCCCCAAAGGCGCAAGCCACCACCGATACTGAGCATAACCAAGCCAACAATAATGCTTACCCAACCCCCTATCTTTACTGAACTATGCTGGGGGTGTTCTGGTGAACGCTGCAAAAACTCTCTCAAATCAGTACGGCTAGATAGGGCATTATAGTAGCTCTTCTCCTGTCTCCTGCCCCAGAAAAACACGGCTATGCCAACGCCGACAAAGGCAGCACCCATAACCATTAGTATGAAGCTATCGGGATAAGGCATCTCACACCTCTCCCTATAAGGGACCTCAACAGGAATTATATGCCCTGCCAACGCCGTTTGCAACCAGGCCTGGGGAGATTACCTCTAATTTTATGTAACCTCAACAGTAGCCCCAGCCGCTTCCAGTTTCTGCTTGGCAACGGCGGCCTCATCCTTACTAACCCCTTCCTTGACTGCTGTCGGGGCACTCTCCACCAAGTCCTTAGACTCCTTCAGCCCTAAGGTAGTCAACTCCCGCACGGCTCTAATCACACTAATCCTATTAGCCCCCGTCTCCTTAAGAATCACGTTAAACTCTGTCTTCTCCTCAGCAGCTGGAGCTGCAGCTTCAGTCGGCGCGGCAGCAGCTACTACCGGGGCGGCAGCACTAACCCCAAACTCAGCCTCCAGAGACTTTACCAACTCTGACAGTTCAAGCACCGTCATATTTTTTATGGCAGCCATTATGTCTTCAATAGCTGTTTTCTGCCCCTTCCCGGCTTGGGCCGGAGCTTTCGGCTGGCTAACATCGGCTTTAACTGCCTTAGGTTTTTTTACTGCTCTCTCTGCCGATGGCTGCTTTTCGACCTCAACCGCTTCTTCTCCCGTGCCTGACTCAACCTTCGCCTTTTTTTCTGCCATTTTATTCTGCCTCCAATTGTTTAATTCTTGCCTGCAAAACCCTCGCCACCCCCACTATCGGGGCGGTAAGGCAATTAACTAACCTAGCTATGGGACTCTGCATCCCACCCAGAACCTTAGCCAGTAATATCTCCCTTGATGGGAGTTTAGACAGGGTTGTCACCTCGTCTGAAGTAAGTAATCTATCACCTAAAAAGCCTCCCTTGATAGTTAGGCTCGACTTTGAGGTGCGAATGTAGTCAGCCAAAGCTCTAGCTGGCTTAGTTATATCGCCATAGCCAAAAGCAATAGCTACCGGACCATCAAAGGAGGTTGCCAAATCAGCCTTGCCCGCTCTTTCGGCAGCAAACCGAGCCAGAGTATTCTTCACCACTCTATACCGAACATCCGACTCCCCCAATCTACGACGCAAAATAGTTATCTCAGAAGCTGATAACCCCCGGTAGTCGGTTAAAACACCAATACTACATTGAGCAAAAGCCTCTCGCAGACTATCAATAATCTGTGCCTTCTTTTGTCTAGACATCCTTATTGCCTCCTAACCTTACGCTGAGCATTCATTTAAAAAATAAGTCCTTGCGCCAACTACACAAGGACTGAGGTAAAAACCAATTGGTTTAAAACCTTTTCCCTCGGCAGGCAAACTAATTTAAGCCTTTAATTGGCGCCCACTATCTCAGGGAATTATTTAATTGTTAACCAAGCATAGCATCAACTAGAGCTTAAAGCAAGAGTTGGTTTAAGGTCAAGCCTTATCCCAGGACCCATGGTCGTGGTTAAAGAGGCAGTCCTGATATACTGCCCCTTGGCACCACTCGGTTTAGCCCTCACCACAGCCTCTATTACCGCCGTCAGGTTATCCATCAACTTATCAGCTTCAAAACTAACCTTACCCAACGGGGCGTGAATAATAGCCGTCCTGTCCAGCTTAAATTCTACCCGACCTTTACGGGCATCGCCTATTACTCGGGGCAAGTCAGCGGCAGCGACCACTGTTCCTGATTTAGGGTTAGGCATCAAACCCCTCCTCCCCAAGATTTTCCCCAACTTACCCACCTTACCCATCATGTCAGGGGTAGCAATAGTGGTATCAAAATCTAACCAACCACCCTCAATCTTCTTAACCAACTCATCACCACCGACAAAATCTGCCCCCGCCGTTTTGGCAATTGTTTCCGCTTCACCCTGGGCAAAAACTAAAACCCGCACTGTCTTACCCAGCCCGTGAGGCAAAAGGGCCACGCCACGCACCTGCTGGCTGGCATTTCGGGGGTCAACACCCATCCTGAGGTGAAGTTCCACCGTCTCATCAAACTTAGCATAAGCCATCTTCTTAGCCAGCTCAATAGCCTCCCGAGGAGGATGGTCTCCTGTCCTCTCCAGCAGTTTAACCGCCTGTTGATAGTTTTTACCCTGTCTTGCCATTTCTTACTTTCCGCTTAGATAGCCAGCGTTAGAAATTATTTGGGCTCATATTTTGGAGCCCGCCTAAACGGGCTTTTATAGTTAGGGTCCTTAAGGTATGGGCAGGAATCACCACAACTTCTTAGGTCACCACATTTAACGGCGAAGCTCCCGTCATCCCATTTAAGAATAAAG